>NZ_JAAIUN010000049.1:0-11586 GCF_013317245.1 Blautia sp. MSK.20.85 | reverse complement strand
ATGTAAAGAAATTTTCGAGAATCGTATGTGTTTCACTGTTTAGTTATCAAGGTTTGTTGTTCTTTTGAACAGCTTGTTCATTTTATCTCATCCAAAACTGTTTGTCAAGAACTTTTTTAATTTTTTTCGAAGTTTTCAACTTCTCAAAAAATCAAAGCGGAGAAGGAGGGATTTGAACCCTCGCGCCGCGTTAACGACCTACTCCCTTTCCAGGGGAGCCCCTTCGGCCAGCTTGGGTACTTCTCCAAATTGCCCTACTTACTAAGTAGTTCTGATATTTATCTCTATCGCTCTCAGCGACAGGTGATATTATATCTCGTATCTTTTATGTTGTCAAGTACTTTTTTAACTTTTTTCAAAAGTTTTTTTATTATGTATTTGACTAGCGGAGAGAGTGGGATTCGAACCCACGCGCCCTTGCGGACAAACGGTTTTCAAGACCGCCTCGTTATGACCACTTCGATATCTCTCCATATGTTGTTTTTCAACATTTTTTGTGCTGTTTTGTCAGCGCATGTTGTATTCTATCATCAAATATCTTACCTGTCAATAACAAATTTGATATTTTTTTCAAAAAATTGGACATATAGCTTCAATTTCCGCTATATGCCCATATTTACAGGGATTTTTCCTCTGTTCTATTCTCTGTTTTCTCTCAAAAATGCCTCTGCAATGACAAGATCTTCCGGTGTTGTAATCTTGATATTACGATAGGAACCTTCCGAAAAGCGGATTTTCACCCCGGTCTCATGTTCTGCTACCATGGCATCATCTGTAATCCCGGTCATTTCTTTCTTAAGGATGCTGGTATATGCGTCGTAGATCAGCGGATACCGAAAGATCTGTGGAGTCTGAACGATCCATACACTGCTGCGATCCGGAGTTTCACTGACATTTCCCTCCGCATCTGCAATCTTAACCGTGTCTTTGGAGGGCATGCCAACAACACTGGCACCTGTCTGTGCTGCTGCCATAAGTCCTCTTTCGATGATTCCATTATCAATAAACGGTCTGGCACCGTCATGGATCAGTACGTATTCCGTGTCTTTGCACGCACGAAGTCCTTCATAAACGGAATCATACCGCTCTTTTCCACCGGATACTACGGCAGAAACTTTTGTAAAACCGTATTTTTCCACGATTTCTTCTCTGCACCAGGAAACATGCTCCTCCCCTGTCACCAGAATGATATCCCGGATCAGCGGACTTTCCTGAAAACAGCGCAGAGAATAACAGAGCACCGGCATTCCGTTAAGCTCCATAAACTGCTTCTGTATTTTGCTGTGCATACGCTTTCCCTGCCCTGCAGCCAGGACAATGGCTGTATTTCTGCACTCTCCCATGATCAATTACCCCGGATTCTTTTATCGTTCGCCAAGTTTCAGGTTCGGAACTGCATTCAGGTCCCAGCTATGGCGTGTTCCCTTGATATACTCATAATAAGCAGCCACTCCGATCATTGCCGCATTATCTGTGCAGAAGATCGGTGACGGGCGGTAAAATTTGTATCCACGGTCTGTGCATGCCTTTTCCATGGCAGCGCGAAGTGCTCCATTGGAGGCAACACCTCCTGCAATAGCAATTTTTTTCATGCCAAAATCAGCTGCCGCCTGCATGGTATGTTCTACCAACACATCAACAACCGCTTTCTGGAAGGATGCCGCGATATCCGCACGGTTTACTTCCTCGCCTTTCATTTTTGCACCGTTTAAGTAATTAAGAACTGCAGATTTCACGCCGCTGAAGCTGAAATCATATGGATTTTCGCCGATTTTTGCACGTGGAAACTCAATGGCATCCGGATTTCCCTCTTTTGCAAGCTTGTCGATCTTCGGTCCTCCCGGATATCCAAGGCCAATAGCACGGGCAACTTTATCAAAAGCTTCTCCCGCCGCATCGTCTCTGGTACGTCCCAGAATCTCAAACTGACCGTAATCCTTCACAATGACAAGATGGGTGTGTCCACCGGATACAATGGCACAGAGAAATGGCGGTTCCAGATCCGGATGCTCAATATAATTGGCGGAAACATGTCCTTCTATATGATGCACACCTACCAGGGGCAGATTTCTTGCATAGGCAATGGCCTTGGCTTCTGCCACGCCTACAAGAAGCGCGCCCACAAGCCCCGGCCCGTAAGTTACACCGATAGCATCAATATCATCCAGGGTGACATTTGCCTCGTCCAGCGCTTCCTGAATGACCTGATTGATTCTTTCGATATGGTTTCTGGAGGCGATTTCCGGTACAACGCCTCCGTACAGTTTATGGATCTCGATCTGTGATGAGATCACGTTTGATAAGACAGTCCTTCCGTTTTTTACAACGGAGGCTGCCGTTTCATCACAGGAGCTCTCAATACCAAGAATTAATGTATCTTTCATTTTTTTCAGTCCTCTTCAAAATTCAGTTCCACACTTTTACCGTCTTTTCCCGGCCATGCCTTCGGAAAGATCTCACGGACTGTATCCATGTAATCGTCCGGACGTACCAGAGACGGGCTGTAATGGGTCAGCCACATTTCCCCTACTCCCGCATCCCGGGCAAGGGTAGCCGCTTCACGAAACGTCATATGCTTGTAGCCTTTTGCCTTTTCGATCTTGTCATCTTCACCGTACATTCCCTCGCAGATAAAAAGATCGGAGTCTTTTGCATTGCGCAAAATGGACTCTGTTGGTCTGGTATCTGTGGTGTAGGTAAGCTTGATCCCTTTTCTCGGCGGACCAAGTACCATATCCGGTGTGTAGATCCGTCCTTCATCTTCCACGGTCTGGCCTTTCTGCAGGGGATTCCAGAATTTCAGCGGAATCTCATGCTCTCTGGCACTGTCGGGAGAAAATTTCCCCTGACGCAGGATCTCCAGGGTATACCCGTAGCATGTAACATTATGGTTTACCCGGAATGCAGTGATCCGGTAACCATTCAGTTCCAGAACCTCCTCCGGTTTCGTGATCTCGATAAATTTAATTTCAAAAGGCAGTTCCGGAGCGATCACACGCAGCGCGTTTACCACACGTTCCAGGCCTCTTGGTCCTACCAGTGTCAGGGGTTCTGTGCGGTCCGCATTTCCCATGGTCAGAAGAAGTCCCGGAAGTCCGCTGATATGATCCCCGTGATAGTGGGTAAAACAGATCACGTCTATAGGCTTGAAGCTCCAGCCCTTTTCTTTAATGGCCACCTGGGTACCTTCCCCGCAGTCGATCATCAGGCTGCTGCCATTATAGCGGGTCATCAGCGCGGTAAGCCATCTGCGTGGCAGCGGCATCATTCCTCCGCAGCCAAGTAAACAAACATCTAACATATTTTTCCTCTTTTCCTGTTCTGTGGCAAAGTTTCTTAAGATGCAGTGCGTGTCATAAGGACAGCATCTTCTGTGGGATCTGTATAGTACGCCTTACGCAGTCCGTCTCTCACAAAGCCCTGCCGCTCATAAAGCCGAATCGCCGTCTCATTTCCCGCGCGGACTTCCAGATGGATCATGGTGATCCCCCTTTCTTCTGCCAGACGGATCATGCTTTCCATAAGGAAATTTCCAATTCCCTCTCTCTGGCGGTCTCTGCGGACAGCAACATTGGTCACATCCCCCTCGTCCAGCACAGTAAGAAGGCCGCAATACCCAAGGATCCGGCCTTTTTCTTCCACAACAAGAAACATTGCATTCTCTTTCATAAGAAATGTCAGAAATCCTTCTTTTGTCCAGGGAACAGAAAAAAGTTCCTCTTCGATCTCCATGACCTGATCCAGGTCATCCACCAGCATCTCTCTTAAGATCATGCTTTTTCCCCTTCTGATTCTTTTTTCAGCCTCTGGGCACGCTCCCGCTCTGCCTGTGATACACGGAGATAGTCCGGTTTGTGCTCAGCTGCAGTCTCTGTTCTGCCCTCTTTATAATAAAGGATGCCAAGTGCACCTACCGCTCCGGCTCTCTGTCTGGAAAGATGAGACGGTGCAAAAGAAAATGGTACCTCAAGCTTATCTGCAATAATATCTTTAAATACCGGAACCCCATCTCCCAGGAATGTCACGGTTTCTCCCATCTCATTCAGCATGGAAAGAAGTTCCTCGATTCCCACTGCCATCTGATCTTTTACAGTCACAAGTCTGTGGTCTTCATAACGGTAGATTCCCGTATAAACCTGTTTTCTTCTGGCATCCATGATCGGGCAGATCAGCCCATTTACATCATAGAGATTGTATGCCAGTGCTTCCACGGTGGGAATCCCTACCAGTGGTTTGTCAAGAGCAAGTCCCAGTCCCTTGGCTGTGGCAGAGCCGATACGAAGTCCGGTAAAAGATCCCGGGCCTTTGGCTACCGCAATGGCGTCAATGGTCTTAAGATCCAGCTCTGTCATCTTCACGATCTCATCCAGCATGGGAAGAAGGGTCTGTGAATGTGTTTTTTTATAATTAACCGTATATTCCGCTACCAGTGTATCATCCTCCACAACGGCTACCGATGCCACGATCCCGGAACTGTCCAGTGCCAAAACTCTCATTCTGCCTCTTCCCCTCTCTCCTCAATGGTGATCTTTCTGTACTCAAAACCCTTCTCAAGGTCTTTCTCAATGGTAACTTCAATCCTTTTTTCCGGGAGGATCTCCTCAATGAGTTCTGCCCATTCGATGAGGCAGATTCCCTGTCCGAAAAAATAATCATCGTATCCGATCTCCTCCATTTCTTCCAGATCTCCGATACGATATACATCAAAATGATAAAATGGCAGACGCCCGTCCTCATATTCCTGGATAATGGTAAATGTGGGGCTGTTTACAGGTTCTGTGATTCCAAGACCTGCTGCCACGCCCTGTGTAAATACGGTTTTTCCAACTCCCAGGTCGCCTGTCAGTGTATAGATCTGTCCCGGTTTCGCATTCATTCCGATCTTTCTTCCGACCTCGAATGTCTCCTCCGGATCATGCGTTTCTATGATCATATTTTCCACCTTTTTCTTGCACAATTATTCTTTGCATATTATAATAGAGCGAACAGCGAAATACAATACTTTTTAAAAAGGAGTGCGAAAACTATGGCAAATCCTATCGTTACCATCACAATGGATAATGGCGATGTAATGAAAGCGGAATTATATCCGGAAGTTGCCCCGAACACAGTAAATAACTTCATCAGCCTTGTAAAAAAAGGCTTTTATGACGGCCTGATCTTCCACCGTGTTATCAACGGTTTCATGATCCAGGGCGGATGCCCGGACGGAACCGGTATGGGCGGTCCGGGATACAGCATCAAAGGCGAGTTCTCCCAGAACCGTTTCAAAAATGACCTGAAGCATACACCAGGTGTTCTCTCCATGGCAAGAGCCATGCATCCGGACTCTGCCGGAAGCCAGTTCTTTATCATGCACAAGGCAGCTCCACATCTTGACGGAAGCTACGCTGCATTCGGTCAGATCATCGAGGGCATGGATGTTGTAAATGCTATCGCAGAGACAGACACAGATTACAGCGACCGTCCTCTTGACGAGCAGAAGATCAAATCCATGACTGTTGATACCTTTGGTGTGGATTATCCGGAACCGGAGAAATGCTGATAAGCAAAATTTTCTGAAATAAAGGAATTATTTAAAAAAGCATGAAAAAGCCCCGTGAAAGACAGACTGTAACGAAAACATCTGCCGTTTCCCGGGGTATTTTTTTGCCAGAAACCTGTCCTGGGCTGCTCTGTTTATTCCGACACTGTTTACGCCCTAAAACAGGCATTCCGCTTTTTTCGACACTCTTTTTCCTTTATTTTTCGAAGGTTTTCACTTCTCCGTTTACTTTTGCAAAATACAGCTCTGCATCTTTCTCAAGTCCGGCTCTTCCGTTGGTTCCCTCTGTGATGGCTTTTTTCACCTCTTCGATCTGGTCATCCGGCACAATAAGCTTCAGGACAACCTTGTCGGTATATTCGGAATCCAGGATTGGCAGGCTTCTTTCTCCCGCAATATACTGGATCTTACCGATTCCTGTATAATCGGTCGTCACCTGAAGCGATATCCCATGATGTTTCTCGATCACGGTACTTGCTGCAAGTCCGGCCTGGACAGCTCCTGAGTAGGCACGTACAAGTCCTCCGGTTCCAAGAAGAACACCACCAAAATATCTGGTCACCACGATGGCTGCATTATAGATCCCGGCGCCCAGAAGCACATCCAGCATGGGTCTTCCTGCTGTTCCGGATGGTTCTCCGTCATCACTGCAGCGTGTGGCCTCCCGGTTCATCCCTACGGAATATACATAGCAGTTATGACGGGCATCCCAGTATTTCTTTTTCATTTCTTCAATAAAAGCAAGGGCCTCTTCTTCGGTTTCCACAGGACGGACCGTTGCGATAAAACGGGATTTCTTTTCCACAAGTTCGCCTTCGCCGCCTTCGTATATGGTTTTATAATGTTCCAGCATGGTTTACGCCTCCGTTGTCTATCACATTTCCAGATATTGCCACATCAGATTCCGCTTCTGCTATCTTGTCCGCGGGAATTTCCTCATCTGATGTTCTCTCTGTTTTCTGCAGAGTTTTCTTTATTGTATAATAATTATCTCCATTGCACAATGTATAAGATATCATGAATTGTGAAATTTTTTTTAAGGGTTTATTTAACATTCTATATTTGCTATAATGAAACGGATTATAAAGGAGGAATAACATGAACTACGGAAAAAGATCCACTTCCAAGAAGCGGAACGCTCTGATCTCCCGTACTTCCATGCTGGAAAAAAGAGCACATGTTTCGTTTATCCGGGTTTTATTTACAGCTCTGATTGCGGTCTGCGTCATGGTTATCTGCCTTGGTATCGGCTCCTTCCGGGGCGTGATCGCCGGTGCACCTGATGTCAACGATGTGGATATTTCACCTCTCGGATATGCAACCTTCCTGTATGATGACCAGGGAACACAGATCCGACAGCTTTCAGCACCTACATCCAACCGTCTTCCGGTCTCTCTGGACCAGATCCCGGTCAGTCTGCAGCATGCAGTGGTAGCCATTGAGGATGAACGTTTTTATGAACATAACGGTATTGATGTCCGGGGTATCGCACGTGCCGGAATGAAGGCGATCACCACCGGTAATTTTTCCGAGGGTGCCAGTACCATCACACAGCAGCTTCTGAAGAATAATGTTTTCACAGACTGGACCAACGAGTCCACACAGCTGGAACGTTTCACACGTAAGTTTCAGGAGCAGTACCTGGCTGTACAGGTTGAAAAGAAATACGATAAATCTGTAATTCTCGAAAATTACCTGAATACCATCAACCTTGGTGCAGGTTCCTACGGCGTACAGGCAGCTTCCAAGAAATATTTCAATAAAGATGTATGGGATCTGAATCTTTCTGAATGTGCAACCCTTGCAGGTATCACTCAGAATCCTACCAAATTCAATCCGATCACCAACCCGAAAGCAAATTCCAAGAGACGTAAGGAAGTTCTGGATCACATGCTAGATCAGAACTATATCTCACAGGATGAATATAACGAAGCACTGAACGATGATGTTTATACCCGTATTCAGGCTGCACAGATGGAAAATACAGAAGAAGAAAGCACCGTTTACACATACTTTGAAGACGAGGTTACCAATCAGGTCATCAGCGACCTTATGAATATCAAAGGTTACACCAAAACTCAGGCAACCAATCTTCTCTACAGTGGCGGTCTGAAGATCATGACAACCCTGGATTCCAGTATTCAGAAGATCCTGGATGAAGAGTACGCGGATCCGGATAATTATCCGGCTGATGTACAGTATGAGCTGGACTACGCACTGACCGTTCAGGATGCAGACGGAAACCAGAAAAATTACAGCAAGGAAATGCTGCAGC
The DNA here is from genome assembly GCF_013317245.1 of Blautia sp. MSK.20.85. Classification (NCBI taxonomy): domain Bacteria; kingdom Bacillati; phylum Bacillota; class Clostridia; order Lachnospirales; family Lachnospiraceae; genus Blautia; species Blautia sp. MSK.20.85. Next base: position 3,766 of record NZ_JAAIUN010000049.1, on the reverse strand, counting down.
TCTATTTCCGTGATCAGGATCCGGAATTCGATCTTCTCTTCGATTCTCCGGAAGAAGGCCAGCAGTATGTTGATCAGTACAAGGCCAGCATCCTGGCTGACGGAAGTACCGTGGTTTCCGAGCGCGTAAACTTTGCACCACAACCGCAGTCTTCCATGTCTGTCATCGATCAGCATACCGGTTATGTAAAAGCCCTGATCGGTGGCCGTGGTGAAAAAACAGCCAGCCTGACACTGAACCGTGCCACAGATACAACCAGACAGCCTGGTTCTACCTTTAAGATTGTATCCACCTATGCTCCGGCTCTGAACGAAAAAGGTGATACACTGGCTACCACATTTATGGATGAACCATATGAATATCCGGACGGCTCTCCGGTTAACAATGCCACACGAAGCTATGGCGGCGAGACCACGATCCGTAAGGCAATCCAGAATTCCATCAATGTTGTTGCAGTCAAATGCCTGGAACAGGTTACTCCTGCTCTTGGTCTTAAATATCTGGATGATTTCGGATTTACAACTCTGGCACATGGAACTGAGGCAGATAAAGATGCCAACGGAAATATATGGAGTGATGCCAATCTGGCAACAGCACTTGGCGGAATTACCAATGGTGTCAAAAATGTTGAACTCTGTGCCGCATATGCAACGATCGCCAATGGCGGAAATTATATTAAACCAATTTACTATACACAGATCCTTGACCATGACGGAAATGTCCTGATCGAAAACACTTCTGTTTCCAGATCTGTGATCAAAGACAGCACCGCTTACCTGCTTACCAGCGCTATGGAGGATGTTGTAAAGAAGGGTACCGGTACTGCCTGCCAGCTTGATAATATGACTGTTGCAGGAAAAACAGGTACTACCGAAGATTATAATGACCTCTGGTTCGTTGGTTACACACCATACTACACATGTGCTGTATGGTCCGGTTATGACAACAACGAGAAAATCCCTGAGGATGCCCGTAATTTCCACAAGAATCTCTGGAAAAAAGTTATGAACCGTATCCATGAAGGCCTGGATGACAAAGATTTCGATATGCCTTCCAGTGTGGAAAAAGCCAGCGTCTGCTCAGAGACAGGACTTCTCCCTCGTGCCGGTTGTCCGACCATAACAGAATATTTTGATATTTCCAGTCTTCCAACAGAATACTGTGACAAGCACTTCTACGGAAGCAGTGATTACAGTGAAAATGATTACAGTTACAGTGAAGACACTGATGCAGACACAGATTCCGCCGCTGCCGCTATTCCGACTGCTGCACCGGACGGAACTGACAGTACTGCCGGCGGTGACAGTACCGATAATACCGGTGATAATTCCGGTGGCGACAATACCGATAATACCGGTGATAATTCCGGTGGTGACAACACCGATAACACCGGTGATAATTCCGGTGGTGACAACACAGGCGGTGATGACGGCAGCGGCGATAACACCGGCGATGATGACGGTGGAGACACCGGAGATGATACTGGCAGCGATGGCGATCCTGTAGAATACTATTGATCAATCATTATAACGTAAAAAAGTGGACTCCCGAATATGGGAATCCACTTTTTTTATCTTATTTTTCTGATCAGAGCACCATCTTGGCTGCGCCGTAAATTCCGGCATCATTTCCCAAGGTTGCGATCACGATCTGTGTATCTTTACAGGATGCAAATGCATACTTTCTGTAATATTTCTGAATACAGTCAACAAGCGGCTGGCCCGCTTTGGAAACGCCACCGCCGATAACGATGGTTTCCGGATCTGTCACACAGGAAATGATCGCAAGGGCACCGCCAAGCTGCTCTCCAACTTTTTCCATGGTTGCAACTGCTACCGGATCATTCTCCTTGAATGCATCCAGAACTGCTTTTGCGGAAATATTCTCCATATCTCTGAGCACACTTTTCTCTTCGGAAGCCGCAAGCTCTTTTTTTGCCATACGTACAATTCCGGTTGCGGAGGCAAACTGCTCCAGACAGCCCCTGTTTCCACAGTTGCAGGATTCTGTCTCGTGATGATCCACATTGGCATGTCCGATCTCTCCGCCAGCGCCGTGATGGCCTGTTACGATCTTACCATCAACAATGATTCCACCGCCAACACCCGTTCCCAGTGTAACCATGATCACATCGGAGGAACCTGCTGCCGCACCTTTCCACGCTTCGCCAAGAGCAGCCACATTGGCATCATTGCCAGCTTTTGCATGAAGTCCTGTCAGTTCCTCCATTTCTCCTGCAACATTCTTGTAACCCCAGTAAAGGTTTACCGCCCGATCTACCTCACCTTTGGAGTTTACCGGTCCAGGAACGCCGATTCCAACACCTTCTACGTCGTCTTTGGAAATGCCTTTCTCTTCGATCTTGGCATTTACGGCTGCTGCCACATCCGGAAGGATCTGATCTCCGTTATTCTCCTTGCGGGTCGGAATCTCCCATTTCTCAACAAGAGTTCCGTCTGTGCGGAAAAGTCCGCATTTTACAGTTGTTCCACCTACATCAATTCCAAAACAATATGTTCCCATTTCCTATCCTCTCTTACTCTTCGTCGTCTGGATTCTCTCTCTTCTTTGCAAGGTTCGCCTGAACACGCTTGTACAGTGCCTCTGCCGCATTGTATCCCATCTTCTTCTGTCTGTGGTTGACAGCGGCAGCCTCAACGATGATCGCCAGGTTACGTCCCGGACGGATCGGAAGAGAATGGCATACAACCTTGTTTCCAAGATACTCTGTATATTCCTCATGAAGTCCCAGACGGTCGTATTCCTTATCTCTGTCCCACTCCTCAAGCTTGATAACAAGATCGATCGACTGGGTATCCTTAACACTCTCGACACCGAACAGTGTTTTTACATCGATGATACCGATGCCTCGAAGTTCGATAAAATGACGTGTGATATCCGGTGCAGAACCTACCAGTGTCACATCACTGACCTTACGGATCTCGACAACATCATCACTGACAAGACGATGGCCTCGCTTGATCAGCTCCAGAGCAGCCTCGCTCTTACCGATACCGCTCTCACCTGTGATCAGAATTCCCTCGCCATAAACATCCACCAGTACACCATGAATGGAAATACACGGTGCAAGCTGTACACCAAGCCAGCGGATGATCTCTGCCATGAAGCTGGAAGTTGTTCTTTCTGTCACGAATGTCGGAACATTATATTTAACAGCCAGATCGATCATGTCCTGAGACGGACGGGTCATGGTACTGAAAATAACACATGGAATCTTGCTGGAGATAAAACGCTCATATTTAAAACGTCTCTCTTCTTCATTGAGCTGCATCAGATACGTATACTCTACATATCCAATGATCTGTACACGCTCATTCGCAAAATGCTCCAGATATCCGGTAAGCTGAAGCGCAGGTCTGTTGATCTCCGCAGTCTTGATCACGATGCCTGACAGGTCGATTTCCGGAGTCAGATTGTTAAGCTCCAGTTCCTGTACCATCTTTGTCAACTGTACACCCTTCATACTTTTTTCTCCTTTTCGCTGAAAGTTTGCATTCTCACCGCCGTTTTATCAGTACATGGCGGTTACTTGATATCCGCTGTACCAGAGCGTGAGACATCTTATCCTTAATTATACACAATCACGGTTGAAACTGCAATGCAGCATCAGGATTTATGCACGACAAACGCATGAATGGTTAGCAACTGCAAATTCTATTTTTTTCTACTTTTTAAGCTTCTAAAAGCTCTTCTAAATACTTAATTGGACGCAAACTTACTACGAACCTTTTCTTTCTCATTGACA
>NZ_JAAIUN010000048.1:0-13536 GCF_013317245.1 Blautia sp. MSK.20.85 | reverse complement strand
GGACAGGTGGCTCTCGCCACACCGGACTGGCGGCTCTGCCGCACCGTAATATTCATGACGACATGCAGGCAGATGCTAGAAAACTTCACAAACAGCTTGAGCGAATCGTTCCAGGGTCAGAAATTCGGATATTTAAAAGCGGCGAGCTTTTATTGGAAGAATTGGAAAAGAAAAGGAAACCTTATGATGCAATCTTTGTTAACATGGATTCAAAAAAAGTAGACGGACTGGAAACAATACGGAAGATACGAGAAAGAGAAATGTCAGTAGCTGTAATTTTCATGAGCAGAAGCGATGAATATTACAGAGATGCTTTTGACCTGTTTGCATATAATTATTTGCTGAAACCAGTAACTGCAGCAACATTGGAATATATTATGGAACCGTTAAAAAAGAGATTAAATATCAACACGGATGAGAGGGTGATACATTTCCAGTATCGTGCACGGGTGTATACTTTACGGCACAGCCAGGTAAGCTTTATTACCAGCAGCCTGCATATCGTAAATTTTCACATGACAGACGGAAGTATACTACAATGCAGAGGTAAACTGAAAGATTTTGAAAAACAGCTGGAAAACAGCACGTTTTTGCGATGTCACCAGAGCTTTATTATAAATATGGAACGGATTACAGGAGCCAAAAATGACAGTTTTCGGATCGGAGATCATGTGATACCGATTTCACGTTCCTACAATCGGGTTGCTCACGAAAAATATGATGAGTATTTGCGCTTCCAGCAGGAATGCAATGGAGAAGAAACGGAATAAAATGGATATTCAAATCCTGGCTTGATTATTATGCCTTTTTAGCGTACAATCGGTAATGTACAAATTAAGAGTACAGGTATGCGAAAGGATGATGAGAATGGTCGGCAGAATTTCCGTTACTACCGGGCAGAATGAATATAGGAGAATTTCGGATGTATTGTCCGGAGATCATAAACTTGCAGAAGATATGAAGGAAAGCAGAACAGAAATGTTTTCCTTTATGTCTTGTGCATTTTTTTGTTGCCGGAGAGAATGAGACGTTTTATACTGACAGTGGAAATACTGTTTCTGTCACTGGTACTTCTCGGAGGAAGTTCGGTGCCTTTAAGAAATGATACAGCTGTTGCAACAAAGTTTCGTTGGGAGGATCACCGAACCATAGCACATGCGCTGGGTGGACTGGCTGGAAAGGATTATCTGAATTCCAGAGAGGGATTTCTTGCCATGTACGAACAGGGTGTACGGCTTTTTGAACTGGATCTTTCCAGAACATCGGACGGAGTGTGGGTATGCCGCCATAACTGGAAGGAATCCATGGGGCAGTGGAAGGGCAGCGGGAAAAAAGTTCTTACAGAGAAACAGTTTAAGAACAGTAAGATATATGGAACATATACGCCGATGACGCTGGAAGATTTTTTCCTGCTTCTGAAAGAACATCCAGATGCCTATGTGATGATCGATTCCAAACAGTACTCTCTGCGCAACTATCAGAGAACACTTGAAGATTACTGCGATTACGTGGAAATTGCAAGAGCAGCGGGAGCAGAGAGCGTTCTGGACCAGATCATTCCGGAAATCTACAGTGAGGCAATGTTTCCCGGAACCACCATGATTTATTCTTTTCCCTCCTATGTATATTCTCTGTGGCAGGAATATTCGGCAGAGGATCTGGAGCATATCGCATCTTTCTGTGAAGAAAAAGGTATCCCTGCGGCAACAGTTTACTGGAAATACTGGTCTGAAGAAACCGAAGAAATTTTTGAAAAAAAGGGAATACGGCTGTATGTGTATACCGTAAATGACCGGAATCAGGCCAGAAAGTATATTGCACAGGGAGCAGAAGGAATCTGCACGGATTTTCTGACAGCAGAAGATCTGTGGTAGGAGAAATAAAAACAAAGGAATCAGAGGATTATGAAAATAAGAACAACCATTGCTGTGATGGCAGCAAAGATCACAGGGCATGTCTGTAAACTTATGGGACGCCAGGGTGTAACCTGGGCGGGGAAGATCGCATTGAAGATATGTCCGGATATCCTGGAGGAGCTATCCTCTCAGGTAAGAGAAAAAATATTTGTAGTATGTGGAACCAACGGAAAGACAACAACCAATAACATGCTCTGTGCAGGACTGGAGGCAGAAGGTAAAAAAGTTATCTGTAATCATACCGGTTCCAATATGCTGAACGGAGTTGTGGCAGCTTTTGTGCTGGGCGCAAGATTCAGCGGAAAACTGGATGCGGACTATGCCTGTATTGAGGTTGATGAGGCTTCCACAAGACACGTGTTCACAAAGATCAAACCGGATTATATGGTCATGACCAATTTGTTCCGTGATCAGCTGGACCGTTATGGTGAGATTGATATCACCATGAATATTCTGGAAGAAATGATGAAAAAAGTTCCGGATATGAAGGTCATCGTCAACGGTGACGATGCATTGTCCGCATATCTTGCCATGGACTGTGGCAATCCTTTTGTAACCTATGGAATCAGCAAACCGGTAATTAAGAACAAAACAAACGAGATCCGTGAGGGACGGTTCTGTAAATGCTGCGGGGAGAGACTGGTCTACAGTTTTTATCATTACAGCCAGCTTGGTGACTACAGATGCCCGAAATGCGGATTTAAACGTCCGGAGATCGATTTTGATGCCACAGATGTGAAGGTGGATGACCAGATCGCATTTACTGTGGAAGATAAACGGATCGTGGCCAATTACAAAGGCTTCTATAACGTATATAATATCCTTGCTGCCTATGCGGGAATACGTACCGCTGGATTTAAGGCAGAACATTTTAATGAGATGCTGAAAAAATTCAATCCTGAGAACGGACGTAATGAGCAGTTCCGGATCAAAGGTACCAGCGTTGTTCTGAACCTTGCCAAGAATCCGGCCGGTTTTAACCAGAACATTTCAGCTGTGATGCAGGATGAATCACCCAAGGATATCATCATTGTGATCAACGATAATGCACAGGACGGAAAAGATATCTCCTGGCTCTGGGACGTGGATTTTGACCTTTTCGGAGGAGATAATATCAATTCCATCACAGTCAGCGGCATTCGCTGTCAGGATATGCGCCTCCGACTGAAATATGTGGATATCCCGTCCATGCTGGAAAATGATGTGGAAACAGCCATCCGCAAGCGGATCGAGGACGGATGTGGCAATCTTTATGTACTTGTAAACTATACGGCGCTGTTTGGCACCAGAAATATTCTGAAGAAACTGGAGGGGGAAAAATGAAGATAACGATTGGACATTTATATCCGGATCTTCTGAACCTTTACGGTGACAGAGGAAATATCCAGTGCCTTATGAAACGCTGTCTCTGGAGAGGCATTGAGGCAGAAACCATTGCGTTTGAACTGGGAGACAAGATCGACTTTTCCAAACTGGATATCGTTCTTCTGGGAGGCGGTTCTGACCGTGAGCAGATGCTGGTATGCGAAAAGCTGAAAGAGATCCAGAAGGATTTCAAGGCCTATGTGGAAGATAATGGTGTTGTCATCGCAATCTGTGGTGGATATCAGCTCCTTGGAAACTACTATAAGACCGATCAGGGAATGATCGAGGGACTGAAACTGGTGGATATGAGCACAGAGCAGGGAAAAGGCCGTCTTATCGGAAATATTGTGATGCAGAGTGATCTTTTTGATATGCCCATTGTAGGGTTTGAGAACCATGGAGGACGTACCACCATCGGAAACAACAAAGCTCTGGGAAAAGTACTGTCCGGATATGGCAATGACGGACAGTCCGGCGAGGAAGGTGTTGTATACAAAAATGTGATCGGAACCTATCTTCACGGACCACTTCTTCCAAAGAATCCACAGCTTGCTGATCTTCTGATCAGCCGTGCACTGGAAAAGAAATATGGTAAGAAGATCGAACTTGAGAAACTGGATGACAGCGAGGAGCAGGAGGCAAACTCCTATATTTTCCACCGCTTTGTAAAGAACGAAGGATAAGAGGATAGTATGGCAAAATCAAACAATCAGAAAGCGAAGATCCTGTATCTTGAAAAAATGCTGCGGGAGACAGGGGAGCATCATGCAATATCCATGCAGACGATTCTTGCAAATCTTATGGAACATGGGATCCGTGCGGAGAGAAAGAGCATTTATGACGATGTGGAGGTTCTGCGGGAGTTTGGAATGGATATCCGCTATACAAGGGAGCGGCCAGGTGGTTATTATCTGGCAGGACAGCAGGGGGCAGAGCAGCCATCCGTTCAGGCGGAAAATGCAAATGTTTCCACTCTGGAAAAAGTTCAGGAAAAGGCAGAAACAAAGAGCGTTGATATAAGTGGGTACCAGGTGCTTCTTAAGAATTCTGCGGGAACCATAAAAAAAGAAATGCGCCTTCTTTGTACAGGCGTTGCACAGGCTGAAATCCGTGATTTTTTTGGCGAAGACGCAGAGTATAAAATAAAGGAAAACGGAGATCTGATGGTAACGGTTCAGCTTCCGGAAAATTCCAAGTTTTACGGCTGGCTGACAGGCATGGGCGGAGATGTCCGCATCCTGAAACCAAAGAAATCCGCACTGGCATACAGAGATTATCTGAAATCACTGGCAAAGGAATATAAAGGCGTATAGGAGAGGATTTGACCATGAAGAAAAAAACAGCGATCCTGCTTGTGGGAGCTTTGGCTCTTACAGCAGTTCTTTCCGGCTGCGGCAAAAACAAAGAGGCAACAGAGGCTGCCAATGAAAGTGTAGAGTCCGAAGATCCGGAAGGAAAAGCCAAAAACAGCGATGATGCAGAGGAAGAAGAAAAAGAGGAAGAAAAAGAAACAGCAGCTGCCGATAAGAAAGTAGGAGTATTTCTGCCTTCAGCTGCAGATGATTCCCGCTGGGCCCTGGATGGAGAAAGTTTTCAGACTGCACTGGAAGGAGACGGCTATGATGCGGAGATCTTTTTTGCAGATGAGGACAGTGATACACAGGTGTCACAGATCCAGTCCATTCTGGACGATGAAAAAACATCTGCCCTTGTGATTGCACCGGTAGATGCCTACGGTCTGAATGATGTGTTGGAGCAGGTCTATGAGAAATCCATTCCTGTAATTTCCTATGATCAGCTGATCATGGATACGGATAAGATCAACTATTATGTTACTTTTGATACGAGAAAAGCAGGAAAAATGGTGGGAGATTCCATCATCAAAAAAATGGATCTGGAGAAAGCCAGAGAAGAAAAACGCACGCTGACCATCGAGTTCCTGATGGGTTCTCCGGATGACCGTGATGCACTGTTCTTTTATAATGGCGTGATGGAAAAACTTCAGGAATATTTCGATGACGGAACACTGGTGTGCACTTCAGGAAAGCAGACGCTTGATGATACTGCAGTGATGCGTTCCGGAAGAAATACCGCGAAGAACGATATGGCAGAGATCCTTTCCCAGAATTATACAGAAGGCACACCGGACATTATCTGCACAGGTGCCGATGACCTTGCTCTTGGTGCCGTTGATGCCCTGGAGGATGCTGGCCATGTGTCAGGTGAAGAGGGATGGCCAATGATCACTGGCTGTGGCTGTGAGGCAGAAGCAGTAACTGCTGTGATTGAGGGAAAACTTGCAGACAGTCTGTTCTTTGACAACCGCGTGCTGGCAAATGACTGTGTGACTATGGTGGACACTCTTCTGAAAGGGGAGAAACCGGAGATTTCTGATTACGAGCAGTATGACAACGGAACCAAGATCGTGGGAACTGTAACAAGCGATATCCAGCTGATCGATGCGGATAATTACCAGATGCTTGTGGATGACGGATATTATGATGAGGATGAGATTGTACCGGAGGCAACTCCGACACTGATTCCAACGGAAACACCGGAAGTTACGGTAACAGAAGAACTGGATAAAGAGGTAACACCGACACCGTCTGAGAAAGCTGACGAAGAAGATGACAAGATCACATCAACACCGTCCGAAGAGGCAGGTGCTTCTGAGACACCAACATCGGAAGCAGATGAGACAGCAACTCCGACACCTACAGAGAAACCTTCCAAAGGTGCAGATGCATAAAACAAAATAAATATGGCAAAATAAAAATACTCCTGGAAACCGGCATATGTAAGTTCCCAAGAGTATTTTTTATGATAAATCTTATTCGCGGAAAGTAAGCTTGCCACCTTCAATGGAATCAATGATGGCAAGGGATTCCAGATGGATACCCATATCACGGATGGTCTGTCCGCCGGACTGGAAGCCTTTTTCGATAACGATTCCGGCACCTTCCAGAGTTGCACCGGATTTCTTGACGATGTCGATCAGACCAAGAAGTGCACAGCCGTTGGCAAGAAAATCATCAATCAGGAGTACATGATCTTCCGGTCCGAGGAATTTCTTGGAAAGGATCACATCATAAACTTTTTTATGAGTAAAAGATTCTACCTTAGTTGTGTACATCTCGCCGTCAAGATTTACACTCTGTGCCTTCTTTGCAAATACAACCGGTACGTGGAAATACTGTGCCGCAATGCAGGCAATACCGATACCGGAAGCCTCGATGGTAAGGATCTTGTTGATTGGACAGTGGTCAAAACGTTTCTTGAATTCTTTACCGATCTCATTGATCAGGTTAATATCCATCTGATGATTCAGAAAGCTGTCCACTTTTAAAATATTTCCTTCTTTTATTACGCCGTCTGTCAGAATTCTGTCTTTTAAAAGCTGCATGAAATTTATCTCCTTTGATTTATCACATTAATGTATGTTTGTTTACTGCTCACGGACAGAGCAGTAATATTTTTAATATGTATCATACGACAATATTTGCGTGAGTGCAATTATTTTTGACAAAAAAACATAAAATTATTATAATAGATAAGATGACAAAGAAAGGAACAGACACGGATGAAAGAGTACGAAGTAATCTGGGAAATTTTTAACAAATGCCCGAGAAATCAGATGCGTGATGTATTTGTGGAAGAAGTGGAGATCATAGATCCGGAAGCGTATGTGAAACAGAAATTTCAGGGGAAGGATGTCTCCTACGAGAAGACAGTATTGGAAGACGGAACCATCATTTTTGACATTCAGACATCTATGATCCGGCAGCGCTGTTCTTTCACGGAGATCTGAAGGAGGAAATACACATGAAAGAAACACATGTGCACGTTCTCGAGGATGGAACCGTTCTTGAACATACCCATGGGGAACAGGAACATGTGCATACTCACGATGGCACACATCCTCATCATCACAGCCACGCACAGACCAAGGCCGTACTCAACAGACTTTCCAGGGCCATCGGGCATATGGAATCCATTAAGCGTATGGTGGAGGAAGGACGTGACTGCAGCGAAGTGCTGATCCAGCTGTCAGCCGTAAAATCTGCGATCAATAATACAGGCAAGATCATACTGCAGGATCATATAGAACACTGCATCGTGGATGCAGTGGAGCATGGAGACAGGGATGCTATCAAGGAACTGGAAAAAGCGATCGACAGATTTATGAAGTAAGGTAAGGAGTTCATGAGAGATCGTGAATGAGAAAAATACACGGACAGAGAGCCAGTTTTGTCTGTGTAAATACAAAGAATGAGAGGAATTTATTATGGCAAAAGAGTGTAGCAATACATCCTGCAACAAATCAAGCTGTGAAGGCTGCGGACAGAAACAGCCCCAGAGCCTCATGGCAGAACCAAACGTTTTTTCTGACGTAAAACATGTGATCGGAGTTGTTAGCGGAAAGGGTGGCGTCGGTAAATCCTTTGTAACAGGCTCCCTGGCAAACCTGATGGCTTCCAAGGGATATAAAGTGGGCATTATGGATGCGGATATCACAGGCCCGTCCATCCCGAAGATGTATGGCATCAAGGGTAACGCACAGGGCAGTGACAACGGAATCTATCCGATGCCAACTGCAAACGGAATCGAGGTTATGTCTGTAAACCTTCTTCTTCCGGATGAGGAGACACCGGTGATTTGGAGAGGTCCGGTCCTTGCAAATATGGTAAAACAGTTCTGGAGTGATGTGATCTGGGGTGAATTGGATTATCTCTTTGTAGATATGCCGCCAGGAACCGGAGATGTTCCGCTGACAGTATTCCAGTCCCTGCCGATTGAGGGTGTCGTGATCGTTACTTCTCCGCAGGATCTGGTCCGCATGATCGTCAAGAAGGCCTATAACATGGCTGATATGATGAAGGTTCCGGTCCTTGGAATCGTGGAGAACTACAGCTACGTGAAATGTCCGGACTGCGGAAAAGAGATCAAGGTCTTTGGTGAGAGCCATATCGACGAGATCGCCGCAGAACTTAAAGTTCCGGTACTTGGCAAGATGCCGATCGATGTGAAACTTGCAGAGCTTGCAGACAGCGGCCTGTTCAGCAAGATCGAGAACGAGTATATCACTGCGGCAGCAGATGTAATGCCAAAAGATGAGGCGTAAGAAATAAAAAGACAATAACAGAAAAGACCATCGGAATCCGATGCAGTAAGGATTGAGAATATCCTTCGTGCAGATTCCGGTGGTCTTTTTGTCAAGCAGTTATTTGGTTAAATCTGGGAAAAATATTTCAGGAAGCACTGAGCAGCCTGGGAAAGCTGCAGCGCTTCATGATGAGCAATCACGGCACTTCTTGCAGGCAGTGGTGTTTTCAGGTGGACCGGTTCCAGGCCCGGGCGGTTGCGGAGCATATAGTCCGGGATACAGGCAATACCAAGTCCGATCTCCGCAAGGTCGATCAAAAGATCGTTGCTGTTCAGTTCCACCTCAGGCAGCAGCTTCAGTCCCTGGGCCGCAAACACCTGATGAAGGTATTCACTGGTAGTGCTTTTCGGAGCAAGCATCAGGATGGGATAATCCAGAAGGTTTTCCAGGGAAAGAGGCGTTTTTCCCATGGTAAAATAATCCGGGTTTGCTACGAAGATATCACGGAATTCCAGCACAGTCTGAAGTTTTGTGTGGGAAGAAAGCCGGGAGTTGGGGTAATTGGTGACGATCAGTTCTGCCTGGCCGTTTTCCAGAAGCTCCGCACATCCGATGGAAGTGATGTTGATGATCTTGATCCGCACTTCCGGGTGATCCTTGTGGAACCGGCGGAGATAAGGGATGAGGAAATAGCGGCACAGAGTATCGCTGGCACCGATCCGCAGCTGACCGGTAAGATTTCCCTCGCCGGAAAGGGCTGCCTCGCCTTCGTTAAGCATGGAAAGGGCCGGTTTTACGTGCTGGAGAAGAAGCTCTCCCTCAGGAGTCAGGATCACCCGTTTGGTGCTTCGAACGAACAGGGTGTGGCCCAGTTTTTTCTCCAGGTTTTTGACCGCCTGGCTGACTGCAGACTGGGAGATAAAAAGCTGTCTGGAAGCCTCCGAAAAACTTAGGGTTGTTGCTACATAGTAAAACACTTTGTAGAGTTCAAGATTGATATCCATATGTAAAAATCCTCCGCTTATAAATGATATAAGATATATTAATTTTACTAATGATATTTCCTATGATACTATATTTTCAGCAGAAAAGAAAGACAGAAATGCTTTCTGCACGTTTACCATCCTTATTATCGGATATAGAGAAAGGAGCCTTCTATGAGCAACGTAAGACGTGTGTATGTAGAAAAGAAACCTGCCTTTGCAGTAAAAGCAAAGGAACTGAAACATGAGATCAAACATTATCTTGGCATCAGCACTGTGACAGCAGTCCGTGAGCTGATCCGTTATGACGTGGAGAATATCTCCGATGAAGTATTTGAGAAAGCCTGCAAGACCGTATTTGCAGAGCCGCCGGTAGATGATCTGTATCTTGAGAAATTTGATGTGGCAGAGGGCGCACGTGTATTTTCCGTAGAATTCCTCCCTGGACAGTTTGACCAGAGAGCAGACTCCGCTGTACAGTGTGTACAGTTCCTGGATGAGAATGCGGCACCGATCATCCGCTCCGCAACTACTTATGTAATTGAGGGAACCGTTACAGACGCAGAGTTTGAGGCAATCAAACATCACTGCATTAACCCGGTGGATTCCCGTGAGACAGGACTTGAGAAACCGGAGACACTGGTAACCGTATTCCCGGACCCTGAGGATGTGAAGATCTTTGACGGATTCAAGGATATGGCAGAGGCTGATCTGAAAGAGCTGTACGCTTCTTTGAACCTTGCCATGACATTCAAGGATTTCCAGCATATCCAGAAATATTTTAAAAATGAAGAGAAACGTGATCCGTCCATGACAGAAATCCGTGTTCTGGATACTTACTGGTCTGATCACTGCCGACATACCACTTTCTCCACAGAGCTTACCAGCGTGAAGTTTGATGAAGGCGACTATAAAGCTCCAATCGAAAAAACATACGAAGAATATCTGGATGCCCATAAGAACATGTACAAAGGCCGTGATGACAAATTTGTCTGCCTGATGGATCTGGCTCTTATGGCAATGAAGAAACTGAAAGCAGAAGGCAAACTTGCAGACCAGGAAGAGTCCGATGAGATCAATGCCTGCAGTATCGTGGTACCGGTGGATGTGGACGGAAAAGAAGAAGAGTGGCTGATCAACTTCAAGAACGAGACCCACAACCATCCGACCGAGATCGAGCCTTTTGGTGGTGCGGCTACCTGCCTTGGCGGTGCCATCCGTGACCCGCTTTCCGGACGTACCTATGTATATCAGGCAATGCGTGTAACCGGTGCGGCTGATCCGACTGTATCCGTAAAAGAAACTCTGAAGGGTAAACTTCCGCAGAAGAAACTTGTCCGCAGCGCAGCTCACGGTTACAGCTCCTACGGAAACCAGATCGGTCTTGCAACCGGTGCTGTAAAAGAAATCTATCATCCGGACTACGTTGCAAAACGTATGGAGATCGGTGCGGTTATGGGTGCTGCTCCGAGACGTGCGGTTATCCGTGAGAATTCCGATCCGGGAGATATCATCATCCTTCTTGGAGGACGTACCGGCCGTGACGGTATCGGTGGTGCTACCGGTTCTTCCAAGGTTCACACAGAGGCTTCCATTGAGGTCTGCGGCGCAGAGGTGCAGAAAGGTAATGCACCGACAGAGCGTAAGATCCAGAGAATGTTCCGCAGAGAAGAAGTCAGCCATATCATCAAGAAATGTAATGACTTCGGTGCGGGCGGTGTTTCTGTTGCCATCGGCGAGCTGGCACCAGGACTTCAGATCGACCTTGACAAAGTTCCGAAGAAGTATGCAGGTCTTGACGGAACTGAGATCGCCATCTCCGAGTCCCAGGAGCGTATGGCTGTTGTGGTTGACCCGAAAGATGTGGATACTTTCCTGAAATACGCAAATGAAGAGAATCTTGAGGCAGTTCCTGTTGCAGTTGTAACTAAGGAGCCACGCCTTGTCCTCAACTGGAGAGGAAAAGAGATCGTAAATATTTCCCGTGCATTCCTGGATACCAACGGTGCACATCAGGAGACTTCCGTTGAGGTTGAGATCCCGTCCAAAGACGGAAACCTTTTTGAAAAACGTCCGGATGTCACAGACGTAAAGAAAAAATGGCTGGATACTCTCGCTGACCTGAATGTATGCTCACAGAAAGGTCTTGTGGAGATGTTTGACGGCTCCATCGGCGCAGGCAGCGTATTTATGCCTCACGGTGGTAAATATCAGCTGACAGAGACACAGTCCATGGTTGCAAAAGTTCCGGTACAGAACGGAAAAACAGAGACAGTTACCATGATGAGCTACGGCTTCGATCCATACCTTTCCTCCTGGAGCCCGTATCATGGAGCATCTTACGCAGTAACAGAGTCTGTTGCCAAGATCGTTGCAACCGGTGGTGACTATAAGAAGATCCGCTTCACATTCCAGGAATACTTCCGTCGTATGACCGAAGATCCGAAGAGATGGAGCCAGCCGTTCTCCGCACTGCTTGGCGCTTATGCGGCACAGATCGGATTCGGCCTTCCTTCCATCGGCGGTAAGGACAGTATGTCCGGAACCTTCAATGACATTGATGTTCCTCCGACACTGGTATCTTTCGCAGTGGATGTTGCAAAAGTAAAAGACGTGATCACACCGGAGCTCAAAAAAGCAGGAAGCAAACTGGTATGGCTCCGTGCACCGAAGGACGCTTATGACCTTCCGGATTATCCGGCTCTTATGGAGCAGTATGACAAATTACATCAGGATATCCAGGCTGGCCGTGTGATCTCCGCATATGCACTTGACCGTCATGGAATCGCCGCAGCAGTCAGCAAGATGGCATTTGGTAACGGTATGGGCGTGAAGATCGAGCATAGCCTTGATCCAAGAGATTTCTTTGCCCCGGCATTCGGAGATATCATCTGCGAAGTTCCGGATGGAAAAGTCGGCGAGCTTGCTATCACTTACACAGTGATCGGTGAGGCTACAGACGATGCGAAATTCTCCTACGGCGATACTGAGATCACTCTGAAAGAGGCACTTTCCACATGGGAGGGCACTCTGGAGAACGTATTCAAGACAGCAGCAGGAACCGAGGATGTCAAAGCAGATGACGGTTCCCTTTACAAAGCAGACAGCATCTATGTATGCAAACATAAAGTGGCAAAACCACGCGTATTCATTCCGGTATTCCCTGGAACAAACTGCGAGTACGACAGCACTCGTGCATTTGAGAGAGCAGGCGCTGAAGTAGATGTAAAAGTATTCAAAAACCTGACAGCAGAAGATATCCATGATTCTGTGGAAATCTTTGAGAAAGCTATCAGTCAGGCACAGATGATCATGTTCCCGGGCGGATTTTCAGCAGGTGATGAGCCGGATGGATCTGCTAAATTCTTTGCAACTGCATTCCAGAACGAGAAGATCAAAGAAGCTGTTATGAAGCTTCTCAATGAGCGCGATGGTCTGGCACTTGGTATCTGCAATGGATTCCAGGCCCTGATCAAACTGGGACTGGTACCGTACGGCGAGATCTGTGGTCAGAAAGAGGATTCTCCGACACTGACCTACAACACCATCGGCCGTCATGTATCCAAGATGGTATATACCAAGGTTGTCAGCAACAAGTCTCCATGGCTTCAGAAAGCACAGCTTGGCGGTGTATACTGCAACCCGGCTTCCCACGGTGAGGGACGTTTCGTTGCAAATGATGAGTGGCTGAAGAAACTCAAAGAAAACGGACAGATCGCAACGGAGTATGTACCGGTAGATGAAACAGGCTATGAGGGCGAGTTCAATGTAAACGGTTCTTATATGAACATCGAAGGTATCACAAGCCCGGATGGACGTGTTCTCGGAAAGATGGCGCACAGCGAGCGTCGTGACGCAGGTGTGGCTGTAAATATCTATGGAGAGCAGGATATCAAGATTTTCGAATCTGGTGTAGAATACTTCAAGTAATATCCGTAAGCTTGCAGTGGCAGGGGATTTCAGACCTCCCTGCCACTGTAAAAATACAAAAAAACATATATTTTTTAAAAAATTTAAAAAAAGTGAAAAAAACTGTTGACACAAGTCAGAAACCATTATATAATAGCAAAGCGAGTTGCGGAACAGAAGAGTTCTTAAGACGAGCAACTGTTATGGGATCTTAGCTCAGCTGGGAGAGCATCTGCCTTACAAGCAGAGGGTCATAGGT
>NZ_JAAIUN010000047.1:0-16411 GCF_013317245.1 Blautia sp. MSK.20.85 | reverse complement strand
AGCAGATGGAGCAACTTGGCAAGTATGGTTTTCTTCGCAGAGATTATCTGAAGAATCATCGAAATTCAACCTATCAGGTGATGCTTCTGCAGGACACCATTGGAGAGCATCTTCTGGAAGTAGATAAGGCAGCCAGAGAACGGGAAGAAGTGATCCTGAAGCAGTTGGAAGAAAAAGAACCATTGCCAGACAAAGAAGTAGATCAAATGGCATGGGTAAGAGCTGCCAATCAGCATAGAGCGATTGCAGAAGAGATTATCCTTAAAGAATTGATTTATGTATAAACGTTACCAGTAAACAATCTGGCAGATAACTAATGAAAATTGAATATTGTAAGCGAAGTAAGGCGTGAGTCATAAAATATGACTTGCGTCTTTTTCTTTGCCTGAAAGGAAGTGATAAGTTTGAACAAGAAGTTTTTGAAGCATTATATGGAAACCAATCCAGAAGGGACAGCACAGACCTATATCTTTCTGGTGGACAATCAGGATATAGCGTTGAATATTGTGATGTCAGGTTATCAGGCACTTTGTCTGGTGCAGGAAGATGACGGGTATTATTTCAGTGCAGATTCCTTTATAGAGGAAATGAGATCTATTCAGTTTACTGGAAGCTGTCAGAGTGCCTATCATTATGTGACTGCCTGTACGGTGAAGTGGATGAATGATAAGTTACAGACATTTTTCAAAGACGCTGGTCTTGATGGAAAAGCGGGCTGGCAGTTGTTCAAAGAGAAAGAGTATCTTGGCAAACTGGATAATCAGAAGGAAGTTGAAAAATTACTGGAACAGTATATTCTTCGGTTTGAGCGAGATCCGAAAGAAGAACCGGAACTGAGCCGTTTTCACTTATTTGATGCAAAAGGGAATGTGAAAGGTGTCCGGGATATGGAGATTGTAGATTACCTGGTGGAGAATGTTCAGTTTTTTGTGGTGGGAATCACACCTTATTATTATGAACACGGCGTTTTCCTGGAAGACCATGATGGGGTAAGAATGAAATACCGTATCCAGAAGCTGATCTATCGTGACCAGGTACAGAGTGGAGTGATCAAAAGAATCTATAATCTACTGATCACACAGCCAAAAGTTCACCGAGAGGCATATGAACTAAATAAACAGCCTGTGCGGTGGATCAATTTCAAAAATGGATATTATGATCCGGTTACGGGTGAAATGCTGGAACACAATCCAGATTATCTGACAATCAATCAGATAACATTTCCCTATTATCCGGAGGACAGGGAGCAGGTGCTGCAGGGTGGAGAAAATATCAAAAAGTATCTTGCATCGTCTTTACCGAACAAAGAAGAGCAGCAGACATTCTGGGAGTATTTTGGCTATTGCATGACACAGGACACGCAGTTTCAGAAATTCCTTACACTGAAAGGAAATGGTGGAACCGGAAAGTCTGTGGCAGTATCGCTGATCCAGCATGTAGTTGGAATCACCAATATGTCCAGTATTTCTTTACAGGATTTAAATAAACGATTCTATGCGACTGGAATGTATGGAAAGCTGTTAAATGCCTGTGCGGATATTCCCTGCAAAGCAATGGAGAACACAGATGTATTAAAGAAAGCAGTCGGTGAGGACACACTGATTTATGAGAAAAAAGGACAGGATGCAATTCATTTTCACTCTTATGCAAAGCTGCTTTTTTCTACCAATGAAATGCCACAGAATCTTGAGGATAAGTCAGATGCTTTTTATCGTAGACTACTGATTCTCGATATGAACCGGGTAGTAAAAAGTGGTGAAAAAGATCTGCACTTAAAGGAAAAGGTACAGGCAGAATCCGATTATGCAATTCATATGGCGATGATTGCATTGAAAAATCTGTACGAACAGGGAAAGTTCACAGAGAGCGAACACAGCAAAGAATGTGTAAGAGAAGTGCAACGGACGTCAGATAGTATTTGTGCTTTTATTGATGAGTCATTGGTGCGTGCCAAAGGAAAACGTCTGAAACGAAGTGAAGTGTTCCATATGTATGAGGAATACTGCAAAGAGAATGGCAGACAGGGGCATGGTAAATCCAACTTTTTCAGGAATATGACAGATAAAGGTTTCCTTCTGAAGCAGTACAATGGTGAGTTCTATTATCAGGATATTGCAGTTAAGGAAGAAGATTTTTGTCCTGTAGATCCAGAAGAAAGAATACCTTTTGAAGAAACAGATACAGATTATAAACAGTTACAGTTAAATATGAATCAGGGAATTAAGGGCATTTAGGGCAAAATAAGCAAAAAGAAATGTTACCGGAGCAGGAGAAATAATAAAGATAGCTGCCAGAGTACATAAAATTTTGCTTTTTTTACACTGACTGCCCTTTTTATGTATCAACATTTTAGCTGATACAAATATAAGTTTTCCCGAATTTGGGAGAAAGTCCAAAATAAAAGTTAAGAAAGTATGAGGTATGATTATGAGAATGATGAAAAACAACAATAATGAGACAGTTACAGTGATCGGGATCGATCATGGGTATGGAAACATGAAAACAGCCACTAGATGTTTTCCATCCGGTGTAGCCAGATATGACAAGGAGCCAATCTTCCAGAATAATCTTCTTGTTTACAATGGCATGTATTACCAGATCGGAGAGGAACACAAAGAGTTCTGTGCAGAGAAAACGCAGGACGAGGACTATTATGTGTTGACACTGGCGGCTATCGCAAGAGAACTTGATGGGAAAGGAATGAATCGGGCAAAGGTACACATTGCAGCCGGACTTCCCCTTACCTGGGTAGCTACACAGAAAGAAGATTTCCAGAAATATCTTCTCCAGAATGAAAGCGTGGATTTTATATTCCGCAATAAAGAGTATCATGTAGAGTTTGCAGGCGCTGATATTTACCCACAGGGATTTGCAGCAGCCTTTTACCGCTTACAGGATTTCAAAGGAATCAACATGCTTGTGGATATTGGAAACGGAACTATGAACATCATGTATATCAACAATTCCCGTCCATTAGAGAAGAAATGCTTTACAGAGAAATATGGAACGCATCAGTGTGTGCTTGCTGTAAGGGAATCCCTGCTGAAAGAACTGGGAACAGTGGTGGACGATCTGGTGATTGAGCAGGTGATCCGTACCGGGACAGCAGATATTGGTGAGAAATATCTGACAGTCATTCGTAAAGCTGCCGGAGATTATACGAAAGAAATCTTCCATAAGCTGAGAGAACGGGAATACAATCCAGAACTGATGCGTCTGTATGTGGTTGGTGGTGGCGGTTGTATGATCCAGAATTTTGGAGAATATGACAAGAGCCGGGTGACAATTGTACGGGACATCTGTGCCACAGCGAAAGGCTATGAAGCAATGACTGTAAGGAAAATCCAGAGAAACGGAGGGATGCTTGTATGAGAAAAGAACGGAAAATCATCAACACAAATATCCGTTTGAATCTTTGTGATGAACAGGACAGGCAGGCATGGGAATATTTGCAGACGATGGACAGGGAAAAATATAAATCGTACACCAGAGCTGTTGTAGTGGCGTTGAATGATTATTTTTCCAGAGAGTACAGAAATGAAGTAGATCCGTATCTGGAAACCAGAGAAAAGGAAGATGCTTTTCTGGAAAGAGTGGAAACAGCTGTCAGGGATGGAGTGAAAGAATCTGTTCCGATGGCTATAGCGAAGAATCTGATGGAAATGCTTGTACCGTTTGTAAAAGAATCGGTAGGAGAAAGTGATCTGCCGGACAGAACACTAACAATGGAGAAAACGGATGGAGAGATTGCAGAAGATAATCTGGACTGGGAGAAAGAAGCTGATATGGATGCAGCACTGGATTTTGCAGACAGTTTTTAGATGGTTATGAAATAGCAGTAACAGGAAAAAAACTGACAGTAAGGAGTAGCTTCACAAAAATAGAATAGCAGAAAAAACAATGGCAGTGATGGCATTTCAGACGTTATGAATTGGAGAAATGTTTATGACTGCTATTTTTATGTCTTTTAGCAGAAATGGAAAGAGATCCAGAAAAAGAAAGACAGAAATAACAGGAAAATATAACAGAAAAGCGTTGGCAGATGGGTGGATTGAACAAGCAAGGCGAAGAAAAGAATAGAGTGCCGGATACGGCACATGATTGTCCGATACTTCGCATCGGAGTGATGCATGAACAGTCTGTTTCAGAAAGAGAAAATCTATCGAAATGGAAGCTTTTCCATTTCTTCCACAGTCTGTCCCTGCACCACAAAACCACCGTCATCTCCATCTTGATCTGATAACGTAGGGCGGAAAATATGGCTTGGTGGGTGTCGATTCAATGGTGGGGAGATGACAGGCAAGTTTCGCAAAGTGGCAAGCCACTCTGCACCGGAGCCAGCCTTTGGGCTGTTCCTAAACTTGCCAGAGGGCTCTGCCCCTTGGAACCCCGGCACGTCAATAGCGTAAGTATCCCTGCGAAATGTCCACCGGACATTCCTACGGAACACTTACTGATTGACTAGGGTTTCACCCTGCACCCACCAAAGGGGCTTTGCCCCTTATGGAATCCCTGTTAATTTTAGCCGAAACGCCGTGCCTATTGATAAAGAATGAAAATCAAGGAAAGAAAGGAGACGAAAGCCTATGAGAAAACGAAATTATACAGTAACCATACGGATGAATAAAGAAGAATACGATCTGTTTCAGAATAAGGTTAAAGAATCCGGAAGAACACAGCAGGAAGTTGTGATAAAAGCAATCGCAGACTTGAAGATAGCATCTGTAGAGGAAGTGGAAGAACTGAAAGGACTGAACCAGATGTTTGCAGACATCCTTTGTCAGCTCCGGGGAGCGACTACAAATATCAATCAGATTGCAAGAAAACTGCATACAGATGGAGAAATCCCAAACGACAGTATGTTGTATTTCCTCAATAAAAATATTCTTAAGTACCGGAAGGAGAGTGAAAAGATATGGCTATTAATAAGACGATTAATAAGCGGACAAATTCACATGGAGCAATGAGAAACTGCATCGAATACGTTTTGCGTCAGGACAAAACAAGTGAGCTACTGACTTATGTAACAGGCCCATATTGTCATGATGAAATCAATTATGATCTGGTGTACAGAACCTTTTTGGAAGAAAAGAAAATGTGGGATAAGGATACCGGGAGAATGTATGCCCACAACATTATTTCCTGGCATAAGGACGAGCAGATTACTCCGGAGCAGGCATTAGAATTTGGAAAACAATTTGCGGAAACATGGTTCAGTGGATTTCAGACCTTAGTAGCGGTACATAAGGATAAAGAACATATCCACTGCCATCTGGTTACCAATTCAGTAAGTTATGAAGATGGGAGAAAGCTGCATAACACCAAAAAGGATCTGGAACGTATGAAACAGCTTACCAATCGGATGTGCCGAGAACGTGGACTGACAGTTACCGAGAAAGGAAAGCACTTTGATGGGAGCCAGATTGAAAAAGGGGAAGTCATTGCATGGAGCAAGGATAAATATAACCTGTTCTGTCAGCAGGTAAAGGACAGTTTTGTAGCGGACTGTGCAATGGCAGTATTAAAGGCACTGGAAAATTGTATCAGCAAAGACAAGTTTATAGAAAAAATGAAACAGTTTGGATGGAATGTAAACTGGTCAGAGAAACGGAAGCACATCACTTTTCAGAACCAGGATGGGAAGAAGGTGCGAGACAGCAATTTGTCAAAAACATTTCATCTGGATATCAGTAAGGAGGGATTGGAGAATGAATTTAATGGAAATAGGGAAAAATCCAGAGCTGCAGCCGACAGAGACAGCAGAGCAAACGACGAACTCAGAAACTATTACAGAGAGCTTGACGCAGCCATCACAGACACCAGAGGAATCATCGATCAAACTCAAAGTGGAGAGGGATATTCTCGTACAAAGTTTCGAAAAAGCGAAAGAGTTCATGCGAACACAGAAAAAGCAGATACAGACACTGGAAGAAGAGAAACAGATAATCTTATTCGACAGGCAGAGATTGCGAGAAGAAGTTCGGAAATCAACCGTAGAAATTCAGCGTCTGACAACCGAACTGTCCGAAACGCAGAAATTGAATCAATCGCTTCAGCAGAGCAACGACGATCTGAGAAACAGAAATGGCTTAATGAGCAGGAACGAGCAAGAGCAGCTCGAAGAAGAAATAAAAGACGTTCGGGACCAGAACTCTAAATTGCAGATACAGGTGAATAAATCATCTGTTGAGGCAGTAGATGAAGCACAGAAGAAACAGAAAGAAGCAGAAAAAAAGATAGAGCAGGCAGAATTCAAAGCCCGTAACGAAAAGAAACATGCTGAGCTGGAAATTCGTAAAGCGAAAAAAGAAGTAAGGGACAGAACGAAAAACATGAAGGCTATGGAGTATTTCTGGGGAATGGGATACATTACGGTAGTTCTGTTTGCAATTCTACAGAATGGTGCATTTCAACATGATTTCATAGATTTTTTCATGACTCCATTCATGTGGTATGTTCGATTTTGTAAATGGCTGGCATACCCAACTTATGATAATGGATTTAACCAGAAAATAGCATATACGGGTGGAGAAGTATGGGTTATCAGGATTCTGGCAATCGTAGCTGTGCTTTTTATATTGGCAATCGTGATGATAATAACCGTGGAAGTAGTAAAACGATACAAAGAAATGTGGGATGAAATTTCACAGATGTTTTTAATTGGAAGTCTTTCGGGGATAGCAGTACTTGGAAATGTAATCAGAGAGTATCTGCCTGTGAATTTGATCCTGCTATTTGTGTTCATCAATATGGGAGTCGTATTACTCAGAGTGTATCTTAGAAAGAAGTTTGAGTATATGTAAATGCATGGTAATAATATCTAAAAACAGAAGATGCATTTTTAGTAAAAACCGCTTTTGAAACAAACACGAATTGATTTTATAATAAAATGTTGATTGTCTCGAATTTTCCTTGATTTACAGGAATTTTCAGAGGTTAGCACATCAAATTTACTACTAATTTACTACTTTCGGATTGAGCCTTGATATGCACTACCCGAAAACTGGTCTACGGATATATCATAACGGAGCATAAGCTCAAAAAAGATTTGCAGACTTGGGTGTTGCCCGTTGTTCTCAATGTTCGCAAGGTAGCGAGGGGAAATAAACATTTCGTCGCTTACTTTCTTGCGGCTCTCTTTTCTCCCTGTCCGCGCTGCTTTTATCGCTTCTCCAAAAGTCTT
This sequence comes from Blautia sp. MSK.20.85, assembly GCF_013317245.1. NCBI lineage: Bacteria > Bacillati > Bacillota > Clostridia > Lachnospirales > Lachnospiraceae > Blautia > Blautia sp. MSK.20.85. The sequence goes on along the minus strand of NZ_JAAIUN010000047.1, from coordinate 9,228 downwards.
GAAGTCATATTTTTCTACTGGTCTTTTTGCCATATTCATTCACCCAGTTACATTTTACTGTTCCCCTTTCTCTTTGGATATGTCTATACAATTCCTATAATGCACCAAAATAATTCACAATCAGACACTTGTTATTATTCGTCTGTCCGCGTACAATTATACTGATAACGTGTAAAGAAAGGACGGGTACAGATACTTTGCAGCCAAAACCGCATACCGGGCGTTTCAAAACTGGGGTATATGTGGCTGATACCAAAGGAGGCAGAAAAACCCGTAGACGGACGCAGGAAACATTTCAAAGAATAGAGATGAAATGCACGCAAGAAAACCTTACATCAAATGTAAGTGGTGCATTTACACATTGTGCAGTAAAATTCTAATTGTAAAGAAGCACAAATAGGGTTGAGCAAAACGCGAGTTTTGCAAAGTCGAGCCACGATATATAGGTTTTAAGTAAGCCAAATGGCACTATTTATTGTATAGCCTCATGAACAAATCGGAGTTTTGCTCAACCCCAAAGCGCAAACGAAAACGAGGTGTTAAATATGGATTATAAAAAAAGGCTTTTAGAAGTACGCGACCTGCACAAAGCATATTCCAAAGAGGGCGTTCCCACAAAAGCATTAAACGGAATTACCTTTGACGTTCTCAAAGGCGAATTTTTGGGAATCATGGGAGCCAGCGGCTCCGGGAAAACAACATTACTGAATTGTATTGCTACGGTTATTAAACCAACCTCTGGACAAATTTTGCTCTCCGGGGCGAATATAAGTGCCTTTGACGGTGCTAAGTTAGCGGAATACCGTGGAAATAGAATTGGTTATCTGTTTCAAGACTTTGCTTTGCTTGATAATTTGACAGGCAGAGAAAATATTTTGTTGCCCTTATCCATTCACAATATAGATATTTCCATAGCCGAGAAACGCCTAAGTGATATAGCCGGGTTTCTTGGAATTACTGATGTTCTTTCAAAGTTTCCGGCGCAAATGTCCGGCGGTCAAAAGCAGCGTGTAGCCGCAGCCCGCAGTTTGATTTCTGATCCAGATATTATTTTGGCCGACGAGCCGACAGGTGCATTAGATACAAAAGCAGCGCGGATGCTCATGGAAAAATTACGGGAAGTCAATCAAGCGCAAGGACGTACCATTTTAATGGTTACGCATGACCCTAACGCAGCAAGTTTCTGTTCCCGCATTTTGTTCATACAGGACGGCGTTATTTTCCATGAATTGCGTCGCAAAGTTCCGGCAGAAACACGGGAAGAATTTTATGCGCGCATATTACAGGTAATGGCGCAAATGGGAGGAGGGAGCGCAAATGTTCTTTAACCTTGCATGGAGAAAATCCAAACGTAGCCGTAACGAAAATCTGATTTACTTTCTGACAATGGTAACAGCGGTAGCGGCATTTTACATTGTGCTTTCTCTCGGAGCGCAGGACGTGATACGCTTTTTAAGTAGCCTTGAAAGCGACGCCGTGGAACGGCTGCTTACAAACCTTTTGCCTACTGTCTATGTTTGTGCATTATTATTTGTATTTTTCCTTGTAGTATTTGCAAATAAGTATCAGCTCGAATGTCGCAGTCGGGAATTGGGGTTATATTTGATGTTTGGTATGACAAAGACCCGATTATTTACGCAAATTATGGCGGAGGGACTTATCACTTCACTTGTCGCTCTTTTGGGTGGACTTATCTGCGGTGGTTTTCTATCCGAAGTTATTAGCCTTGCAACGTCGCGTTTAGTCGGACACGGGATTATTGCGCATCAATCAAGTTTTTCATTAAGCGCAGTTTTCTTTACGATATTGGGATTTTTAATCATCCAATGTGTGGCGCTGTTTATACTATGCGGAAAATTGTTTAAGAAAGAAGTCCACCAGCTGCTTTATGGAGAAATGGCAAAAAAACAACACACGGGCAGCACACACGGAAGTTTGCTATCCCTTGTAATTGGTACGGCAGTTTTACTTGTTGCATACTGGGTTGCCATAGAACACTTCATGGCTGGCGGTGGTGTAATGCTGCTTGTTGCTGTCCTGCTCGGAATTGCCGGAACAATTCTTTTTATCCGAGGCATTGCCCGGCTTTTAAGTATAGTAGCTGCTTCTAACAAACGGAAAGCGACAAATGGACTTTATGTATTTACTTTGCGACAGCTTCACGAGAATGTTGTTTATAAATATATTTCAATTAGTGTTGCGTCTATTCTGATGATGCTTACCATTATGTTTATTGCAAATGGTTCTGCAACGATTATGTCCCATGGGAATGAATTGACAAGAACTTCTGCTGTCTATGATTTTACAGTAATGGGCGAAGAACAGAATGTTGAGCAATACCTTTCCGACAACCAAATGCGAGTTTATGTAGCTAATCTGAACCGTATGGAAACAGGGAACATGAAACATCCTGCTTCCGGGGAAATGAAATCCTTTGTTGACTGGTCTGTATTAAGAAAAGAGATTGTTCAAAACTTGCCAGAGGGTGTAATAGACCCTGCTACACAAGAAGCTGCCAGTTACGAATTAGGCTCACATCAATCCGCAGCCCTTAATCTGCTTGGATTTATTGATACGGGGAGTGTTGCTCCTTATATGATCCCAGTTTCATCATATAATCGTTTGTTGGAAGCCGCAGGAGAAAAGCAAATAAATCTTGAAAATGACGAAGCTGTTTTTTACCTCAATCCGGACTTTTTAGAAGATGAACAGGAAGATACCGTTGCTCTGTTAGACAGGATTGCAGAGAACGCACAGACAAACGGTAATGCGTTGATTTCCATTGACAAAAATCCGGTTACACTTGTTCCGTCTGTACCGATGAAAGGACTTACCGCTGATGAAAATGTTAAAATTGTAACCGCATTGATTGTTTCCGACGAGATATATCGTAACTATGTAGACCCGGACACATGTTCTGTATATTGGAATTTCTGTATTCCGAATGAGCTTTTAGAAGCAAACGGACTGATGCTGTCCGTAATGGAAGCACGCGATTTGCTGAAGCCGTCCGGTCTGTATTACGAAAGCTATCTTGATAATTTCGGGCGGCAACTATTTTATCTTATCTCCGGGAGTTACACGACTTTATATATGGGCTTTATGCTATTGATTATTGCGTGTGCATTGCTTGCTTTGCAATTCTTAACACAAATGCAATCGACAAAATCAAGATATTTGACACTCTCAATTTTGGGTGCGAGGCGAGAACAGATAAAGCGGTCAATTTATAAACAAGTTTTATGGTATTTCCTGCTCCCCCTAATATTGGCTTGTATAAGTGGTACGGTTGGTCTTTATGCAATGCAGCAACATTTATACTCTGACAGCACAAGGATCGGGCAATCTTATCCGTTGTTGATTATTATGGCATTTACGGTCGTTCTTATTATGGCAATTTACGGTGTGGCTGTTGCCCGGACAGCTACGCGGGAAATCGGAAAAATAAATTACAAGCCTAATTCATAACAGGCTTACGGGAAAGGAGGTGGTCGTATTGGCACGAATTATGGTAGTTGAAGATGATGTTTATATGCGGGAAGAATTGATTGATTTATTGAGAAAGTCGGGATATGAAACAGCCTCGTTATTTGATTTTGAAAACGCAGTATCGGAAATTACAGAGTATTCCCCCGATTTGGTTTTACTCGACATAAATCTTCCATTTCATTCCGGCTTTGAAATCTGCAAAGAATTAAAAGCAAAGGAGCTTGGAACAGTGTTGGTATTGACAGCAAGAGATAAATTGCAGGACGAACTTCACGCATTAGGATTGGGAGCTGATGACTACTTAACAAAGCCGTGTAATATAGAGCGCCTGCTTGCCCGCATTAAAAATTTATTACGACGCAAAGAGGAACAGATACGGCAAGGTTTACTGGACGGGAATGGATTTTTACTTGACCCAAACACCTTTACCATCTATGTGGGAAAGAGTTCTTCCCTCATGCCTCCAAATGAGGGGAAAATATTGCTTGCGCTTTTGAAGAAAAGCCCTGAGCTTGTTGCCAAACATGAGCTGTGCAACGTGCTTTGGGGGACGGAAGAATACATTGACGAAAATGCGCTGCAAGTAACCTTTACACGATTGAGGAAAACGCTCCGTGAATTTGGTCTTGAAGAACGGATAGAAACAGTACGCGGGCAAGGCTACCGCTTGAAAGAGCAGGCGCGATTATGAAGAAGCTAAAAATACTTTTAACCTATATTTCCTCTAATCGTGTATGGATTATCACACTTGCCTGTTTGGACTTGTTCTTTATATTCCTTGCATGGTTGGCTAATCCCGATTATTATATCAACTATATTGCATTGATAATTTTTGTATCATTTGCCGCATTTGCTATTCCTCTTGCTATTTCAATCAGAAAACGCAACAGGGCAGACGCTATTTTTCGGCATTTTCTATTGGAACCGAACGATACCAACGAATACTTACTGTGTGAAGCTGTTCCCGCAGTATTACGCCCTTATATCTGTGAATTGGGGCAGCATTTGAGGACACAGCAGGAATATATCAACGAACAGAAAATTACAGTTACAGATTATGAACACTACATTGAAAATTGGGTACATGAAATTAAAAAACCGCTATCCCTTATGACCTTGCTACTGGACAATCGAAAAGATGAAATGTCCCCTTTGGTTCATACCCGTATGCTGTATGTACGCGACCATACCCGACAGGATATAGAACAAATTCTGTACTTTTCAAGGCTTGGGGCTACTCATAAGGATTACTTTTTTGAGCCGCTTTCAATTCTTGAAACTTGTCGTGAAGCAGTTGAAGATAATTTAACGCTTCTTGAAGAAACCGGATTTTTTGTTGAATATACCGAAAACGATTATCAAGTGATTTCTGACAAAAAAGGTTTGATGTTCATTTTAGGACAGATAATCAGCAATAGCGTGAAATATGCGGGGAACAATCCTGCTCCCCAGATTCTCTTTTCCATTGCTGATAGTGAACAGATTTCTTTATCTATTAAAGACAACGGCACAAGCATACCGTTGTCTGACTTACCATTTGTTTTCGACAAGGGGTTTACTGGAGACACGGGCAGTTACCTTAGTCGTTCTACGGGTATGGGGTTATACCTTGTTCAGAAAATGGCAACTGACCTGTCCATCACGGTGGAGCTAAAAAACAATTCTTACGGTGGAACAACCGTAACCTTGACGTTTCCGAAAGTGGAGCGTCCATTTGGGAGGAAATGAAATGCAGTTACAAAACGAAACAATAAAAGAACACGCGCCAATAAAAGGCTTGCTCATTGATTGGTTGATTATATTTGGAACATATCTTTTTATCCGTGTATTCTTCGCCCTCTTTGGACTTCATCAAAATATTGTTCTTTTAGGCTGTTGCCTTGCGATATTGCCATATCTTTTGGGGGCAGTATATTTACAGAAATCCCACAAGCAATGTCCATTATGGCTTTCTACATTGGCTATTTTAATACCGTCCATTGTTGAAAAGATAGCGATATATTTATTCGGTGCGTACTTATACAATTTAAGCCCGATAAATGTTTTAGGAGTTATGGAAGCGATTAAGAGTAACGCGCCATACACAAACTTCATTAAAAATCAATCAGCACAGAATTTAATCAATCTATCATATTTTAATTGGACATACATTCTATGCAGTATAGCTATTTCTGTTTTGGTTATCTTGCTTTTAAATCAGACAAAACAGAAAAGTAATAAAGGATAAAGAGAACTTTTTGAAATTGACATAGTATAAAACATCTGCCGGACGACGGCAAAAAAAAGCTGTCGTAAAGCAGACATATTTTCACGCGCCTATTCTATCGCGGCGGCTTTGATTTTTCAGAGCCGCCGTTTCTTTTCGTCTATCCCAAACCTACGACGACCCGGACACCGTGAATTGACACGGCGGCATTTAGGAGGTTTTGCCACCGTGTCTACTTTTGTATTCCATTGTACCCATGAGCTTCATCAATTAAAAAAAGCATAGCTCCACCTCCGGGCAGGTCTACCTATGAGTATGAACTGTCAAATCATCTAAATACTGCTTACATTTCCTTTGCGTCCGTCTGCGTCTTGCAGACGGGCGCATTTTGTCTGTTCAAAAAAATTTTTGAAAAAATTTCCGAAAATGTTCGGCGTTTTTTCAAAACGCAGTATTGCCAGACGAAAGGGGGGAAGCACCACCAACTTTCAATGAGGAGGTGAGAATGTGGAACCTAATAGCAGGGAATTTTATAAGCAATGTTCTTTTCAGAAGTATTGCAATGCGGTACTGCACAACGAAGCGTGCGACGCTCATAGAGAGCTTCGTACACATATCCTATAAAAAATTTGCAGGAAATCGCTCTATCGTAGAACGATTAAGAGATTATGAATATTAAAGTAATGGATCCGGATACTGCACCAAGGTATAAAAAGTATATTCCATATTGGGCATAATTTAAGTTTCGCTAAGTTTCACTTATATAGGTGTTTGAGAAAAATTTAATAGAAAAAACATGAAAAAAGCACTGAAAACCGTTGGATTATTGGTTTTACAGTGCGTTTTCTTTTGCCAAAGGAAAAAAAGCAGTGAATTTAAGTTTTGCTAAGTTTCACTGAGTTCTGATTTTGCAGAGCGCCATTGTTTCTTAGGTTCAAACTTTCCGCAATCATCACAGGTATACGGCCAGTTGATTTTCCATTCAAAATACTCATCTCTGGTAATCTCACCGGATTTCAGTTCATCCATCCGAACTACCCATTCTTTCAGAAAATCATTCAGAACCCCATAATCAAACCACATACAGACAGGAGCATGGGCAGGCCAGCTATCATTGTCATGGTAGTAAACGGAAGTGTCAGCTACTTCATTGCATTTTTCACCGGGAAATTTCCGAGGGAGAAACAGATGCAATGCAGATGGATTAAATTCATCCAGCCAGAAAAGCAGTTCCATCATTTCGGAAGCGTCACGTCCAGCGGTATCATAGAGGGTATAAGGATTGACATCAAGAGCCTTAGCCATTTTATCAACCAGATCTTTTTTTGGAACACGAACGCCTTTTTCATATTGTACAATTCTATGCTGATCGGTCAGTCCGATCTTCTCTGACAGTTCTTTTTGTGTCATTTTCCGGAATGTCCGGATTTTTTTTAGTTTCAGATTAAAATTCATAAAGTCACCTCTGCATTAGTCCTGATAAACATCCGTTAAAGATAGTGAAATCAAGAAATGAATAACTATTTGTCCATATTATAACACAAGTTGGCAGAAAATCAATAAAAAAGAGTACAAAAAAGAACCTAAAACGTATGAAGTGCTATTGACATTAGCAGTAACGGGGGATATAATGGCATTAAATCGAAATAGGTACAAAAATGTATACCTATAAAACTTTTGATTATTGAACCTTGAAAATTGAATGAGCTGTATGGGTGCCTTTCGGGGCTTAAAGGTAACACAGGATTCCACCGCTGTATCAGAGAGTAGTATGTGGAAACCGAAGATACTCCGGCAACGGCTGGTATGCTTGAGAAGAAGCTGCCAGTATTCAGAAAGATTACTGATAGAGGTCAATTGTAACGTTGACACCGCCATATACAAATGGAAGCCAACACGCCGAACAGAATGGAAAATCATCGTAAGAAGTCCAAACAAAAAGTATATGTACTGACAACGGGCATAACCGCTGTCTGGGAGGTGATGCAGAAGAATACGGAGGAAAGGAGGTATGTGCATCATGAGAAAAACAACAGAGTATAAGGCTGAGAATCGTCTGACGGTAGATATTGAAGGATTAATGGCAATGTTATCCTGCGGAGAAGTAACTGCAAAGAAAATTGCAGATTATGCAGAAGCAAGAGTGATTATTGGAAGACGTGTTCTTTATAACGTGGATAAGATAAAAAGATATCTTGATGCAATGGCAGTGTAATGAAAGATGAGAAGATAAAATATAACAACTTTCCTTCGGAATGAAAAGTAAAAAAGGGAAAATATTCCTGTAAAACAGGCAAATAAAAATTAGCATTTGGCAGGAATTTACCCTTGGAAATCATAAAATATTATGTTAATCTGTGAGCAGATATCAGACAGTAAATGACTGATACCGACAGGACAAAAATCATTCCGAATAACGAAAAATGAAGTGAAAGGAATGATTGATATGGCAAGAAAAGATAATAAAGGCAGAAATTTAAAAACAGGTGAATACCAGCGCCCGGATGGACGTTATGAGTATCGCTACAAGGATGAAATTACCGGAAAGCGTAATTCGGTTTATGCAGCTGATCTGGCGAGTCTGCGAGAAATGGAAAAGAAGATCAATAAGGATATGGATGATCTGCTTATTACAGACGCATCAGTTAAGAAGCTGACTGTAAATACTTTGTTTGAGCGATACATGGCAACAAAGAATATCAAGGAAAGAACGAAAAAGAATTATATCCGTATGTGGGACTATCGGATACGAAATACTTTGGGAAATATTCGTGTTGTAGATTTTAAGACATCTCACGTAAGGACGTTCTTTTCAGCATTGTCAGATGAAGGACTGGCACACAGCACGATCAAAGGTCTTTATGGCTTATTGAATCCCAGTTTTGAACTGGCAGTGGAAGACGGGATTATCCGTAAGAATCCGGTAACTGGAACACTTGGAGATTATGGGGCTCCGGCAAAAGAGAAAGAAGCACTGACACTGGAACAGCAGGAAAAACTTCTGAAGTTTGTTGAACAGAGTAATGTGTATAAGCCTCATCTTCCAATGATGCAGGTTATGTTTGGGGCTTGCCTGAGAGTGAGTGAAACCATCGGCTTAACCTGGTCAGATGTGGATATGAAGAATCGGGAGATCCATGTAGGTGGACAGCTTGTATATTATGAAGGTGATGAAGGATATTGTTTTCATGATTCAGAAACCAAAACGGATGCAGGAATCAGAGACATTCCTATGACACAGATGGTATATGATGCGTTCCGTAAACAGAGAGAGATGAACTTGATGCTTGGTTTGCAGAGTAATGTAGAGATCGGTGGACGCAGTGGATTCATCTTCAATACAAAGCATGGACGTCCGATTATGCCAGCGGGAGTGAACAGCTTTCTGAAAAATATTGTCAATGCCTATAATAAGAAAGAAAGCAAACTGGCAGAAGAAGAGAAACGAGAGCCGGAGCTGATGCCTCCCATTTCATCGCATGGTCGAGTTATAATAAGGACAAGTTAGAAAACTCCAGTAAATACAAGGGGTT
>NZ_JAAIUN010000046.1:0-16535 GCF_013317245.1 Blautia sp. MSK.20.85 | reverse complement strand
GCGGTATCCCGCCTTAATTCAGATGCTCTGGTAACTCAGTTGCCGAGTAGTTCACTGAATCTTTTCAGCATAATTCTTGTCTCCTTCCGTAAAGACTTGCCTTCTATTATATATCTGTATTTTAAAAAATAGCAATCAAAAACTCCTCTCAGGCGCTATGCATAATAATTTCAACAACATGCTGCTTATAGCAGGTATTGATAAATTTATATCATTCTGATGAAATATTATATTTCATTTTTCACGTTAATGATGTAAAATTATCAATGTAAATATCAGGGCATATTCGAATAATCATTTCTAAACTTTTTCAAATATGCTCCGGAAAGGAACTTTTATACTAATGAAAACCAAGATTCAGGATATGACCTCCGGTTCACCGGGACGGTTGATCATTCTTTTTGCAATTCCCCTGATGCTGGGAAATATCTGTCAGCAGCTTTATACAATGGTGGATACCATGGTTGTTGGCCAGGTTGCAGGTGTGGAGGCTCTTGCCGCACTGGGTGCTGTTGACTTTCTGATGTGGGTTGTCACAGGAATATCCACAGGACTCACTCAGGGATTTTCTATTCAACTCTCCCAGTATTATGGGGCAAAGGATTTCGAAAATCTGCGTAAATCTCTGGCTCACAGTTACCGGCTGACCGCATTCATCGCAGCCGGAGTATTGATTCTCAGCCAGTCATTTGCTTCGCTGGTATTAACAGGGCTGCATACACCTTCCAATATTATCGGAATGTCTCTGTTATATCTGCGCATCATTTTCTGTGGAATCCCCGCCACAGCAGCCTATAATATGTTTGCCTCTGCTCTAAGGGCTATGGGAAACAGTAAAACACCGCTGACCGCAATGATCATCGCATCTGTGCTGAATGTCTCACTGGACATCCTTTTTGTGGCAGGCTTCGGATGGGGTGTGGCAGGAGCAGCAATCGCAACTGTGATCGCACAGAGCTTCTCCGCTGTTTACTGTTTCCTGATTTTACGCAGAATTGATATCGTTCATCTGACCAGAGCAGATTTTATGCCTGCCTCCGGCATGAATGCCCGCCTGATGAAACTTGGTATTCCTGTTGTATTCCAGAATATCATCATCGGTGTGGGCGGTCTGGTAGTCCAGTATGTGATCAATGGCTACGGTTTCCTTTTTGTGGCAGGATTTACAGCTACAAACAAGCTTTATGGTCTGCTGGAAATGGCTGCTATTTCCTATGGATATGCCATCGTTACCTATGTGGGTCAGAATCTGGGAGCCGAAAAGATTGACAGGATCAGAAAAGGCGTCCGCAGCAGTATGCTGCTTTCCCTGCTTACCTCACTGATCATTTCTGCTGCCATGTTTTTATTTGGAAAAAATATTCTCTCACTTTTCATCTCAGGTGAACCGCAGCAGACACAGCAGGTACTGGCAATTGCTTTTAAATACCTTTCTATTATGGCTGCCATGCTCTGGGTTTTGTACTTTCTGTACGTGTACAGATCTGCACTTCAGGGGCTGGGAGATACCTTAATGCCTATGGTAAGTGGTATGGCTGAATTTGTCATGCGTATCAGTGCTGCACTGATCCTTCCTCATTTTATCGGACAGGACGGTATTTTCTTTGCAGAGATTGCAGCATGGAGCGGAGCCACTGTGATCTTATGCATCAGCTATTATGTACGGATGCATAAATATCATTAAAACAAAACAGGGAGCTGTCGGTAAATAACGTTTTTTAGAGCTGACAGCACCAAACAAAAATATCCTGACAGTTACAGAGCTTTCTGGCTCTGCAACTTGTTCAGGATATTTTTATTTTGATAAATACTTTCTGTTTTTGGCCGCAAAAAATCCTTGTTTGGATTTTTTCAGCCGCATTTTTTTCTAGGCAGTTTTTCCTTCAAATTTTCTCAGTTTTTCGTATAAAAAACGAGGATATTTATTTATATTTCTTCCAATAGCATACAGCATGAATTCTTTATATACCTTATCTGCCGAACGGTAATTAAAACGCCGGAAGTTCTCATTTTCCTTTATATCTCCAAAATGTCCTTCCGTCTGAATGGAATGTGTCTGGCGTTTCAGGATCCCGCGTTCACTCTGGATATTGGCATGCGATCTTTCTTTCAGTTCCTCCCATTGTTCATTGATCTTCATGACTTTGTTCTTTTCGGCATCTTTCTCCGCATCATACTTATACAGACAGCGCGCTTTATGTTCACATCCGCTGCAGTCTGCACAACCATATACCTCAAAGATCTGTGTATATCCATCCTGCTCTTTGCTCTCTGTCCTGAGATGCCGCAGTTCACGTCCGTCATGGCAGATATAGAACTGTTCATCTTCAAAGATCCCTGTCCTCATGTTGTAATATTTACTGATATCTTCTGAATAAGCGCGTGTTTTTCGCTTTTCATGATCCTGCAGTTTTATATAACTGGATATTTCATTCCGTTTTAAATAAAGCAGATTTTTTTCACTACAGTACCCGCTGTCCGCAGTTACTTCTTCCAGAAGCAGATGCAGATGGGTTTCAGCATATCCCGGATGGATATGGAGAAGAATTACCGTTTCGATAAGGAGGGCAAAATGAATCAGGTAGATAAAGAACTGATGCAGGAAAAAGGAATCCTGACAGAAAATGAAAAAGCAGATGAATATGAAATCCAAAAGGCAGCCATGAAAGAGGCTGTTTTTTTCCTGGCTGCAATGCTGGAGAAAAATCTGGATATGTCAGAACTTCAGACAATTTCCTTATATCTGAAGGAATTATCCATGAAGCAGCATTATATGCACATTCACCTGTATGTTCAGCAGCTTTACAGAAACAGCAGACCGCATGAGAAACTGGAAACATTCTATGCAGCATCTTTGCAGGAAGAAGCACAGCGAATGTACAGCACTTATTTTGTTGCGTATCTGAAAATGCTGATCGGGCGGTTGAGTGAAATGGATGATCTGATCAACTTAAAAAAACTTATGAAAGAGGAGGAAAATCGTGAATAATAATTCAGAATTTATGCCGGTAGAGTGTTTGAATGTTCCGAAAGTGCTTTTCTATGATAAGCAGTACGAGGATTTATCTATGGATGCAAAACTTATCTATGCACTGCTGTTGGACAGAAAGGAAATGGTCATCAGAAATGAGTGGGTAGATGAGTATGGAGACACTTATGTGATTTATCCAAAACAGGAAATAAAGAAATATCTGAATATATCCAGATATCGGATTGACCAGGCACTTGCAGAACTGGAAGAACATGATCAAATGGTAGAAGTGGCAGTACCTTATCCAGGGAAGCTCTGCCAGTTCTATGTGAAGGATATCACTGACAATGAAAAACAGATGGAGGAAGACATAATGAAGAAAATGAAAGAAAGCAATGGAGAGAATTTTTGCAGATCATCAGGGTGTGGCTATGCAAGATGTTTTACAGGAATTTCACCTAAATACATGGCGAAAATGAATAAAGAAGACAGGAATAATTTCCAAACGGCTATAGAAGAAATACTGGAAGATCTTAATCTGGGAGGTCATGTTACAGCAGAGCCATTGATGTCAGAAAGAACCAAAGAATATTTTGACAGTTATAAAGATGAGGCGTATTACAGTCTCAGCCCTAAGAAGCGAAAGATCGTTGATATGCAGCAGAGGGGCTATATTGATGAGGATGGACAGATTGATGAAGACGCCATCTATGATGATGCCTGTGAAGCAGCAGAAGAGCTGGCAGTATTTTTGCGAGCAGTTTTCAATAATCCGAAAGAAGATTCAAAGAAACTGATTAAATTTCTGGATAACCTCTGGACAGCAGGAAAATATAAACAGCTGCAGGCTACACTGATCGGATTTGAGCTTCTTTTTGAATTTCCAGAAAAATATCTTGAAGATGTGGAATGTTGTCTTGGTGAAGCAAGAAAACTTTTTCTGTTTGCCATATAAAAATCTCCTTTATGTTTTTATAAAATCGAGCGAAGCGAAGATTCCAAAAGTGGGGAGGGTCCCGCTTTTGAGGCGAATGCCCGGCAGTGTATATACACTGCCTGTCCCTGCTATTCTTAGCTCTCAGGTATTAAATACAAAAAATCAAAGAAATGTTTATTTTGGATGTGCGGATTATTGCTGAAGCAACTAAAAAATAGAGAAGAGAGATGACAGCTATTGGCATTGTACCATTTTTTAGTAATGTATTTGTCATAGACACATGTCTTGAAAAAATGATAGCGGAACAATATGTTGCTGTGATATAATAAAATATTCGGAATATTTGGAAGAGAATGAAGAGAGGATATGAGTGAACGACATGAAGAAAACAAAAGAAGGAGTTAATTTGAAGAAAAAGAAATTCCTTAGACTGAAGAATACAGGTAGTATCCTTGTGCTTATGGGGCTTTTGATAATTTTTGTAATAGCACTGTACACATTTATCCTGCAAAGTTCTTACACTAAGACCGCCCTTGATACAGAAATTGCGCGTGATACAGCGAGTGCAGATGCAGTACACAAACTTGTGGATGGAAGAATCAGCAAAGAAGATTTTGATCAAATCAAAGATCAATCTGATGAAAAGAAGCAAATATATAAGGATATTTCTTCATATTTCAATGAAATCAGAACACTGAATTCTACTCGATATATTTACACCGCTAAAAAAAATGAAGAAGGAAAACTCGTTTACGTGGTAGACGGTTTGAATCCGGATGCGGATGATGTAAGGCACCCTGGAGATTATATTGAGGAAGAAATGGTTCCGTATATTGATAGGGCTATTTCTGGGGAGAATGTGTACTCTCAGGATATCATTGATACAACATGGGGGCCGATTTTTACGGCTTGCTATCCTGTAAGCGCAAATCATGATGGGACAGGAGAAATCATTGGCGCATTTTGCATTGAAATGGATATGCAATCAGCTTATGGAATGGTTGAAAAGACGAATCATATTTCCATCATCTGCGGTATAGTCGCAGGAGCTGTATTGCTTTTAATTTGTCTATATACCTATTATGTTTACCAGAAAAGCAAGGCAGAAGAGCAAAAACAAAAACAATTATTAATGAACGCCGCTGAGGAAGCAGAGTCTGCCAACAAAGCAAAATCTGCGTTTTTGCTTAGTATTAGCCATGACATCAGAACGCCGATGAATGCCATTATTGGATTTACAAACATTGCGCTTCACCAGAACACGGTTTCAGATATTCATGATAGCTTGGAGAAAGTTCAAAAAAGTTCGAATCATCTTCTCTCTTTGTTGAATGACGTACTGGATTTTAGTCGCATTGAAAGTGGAAAAGTTACTATTTCGCCCGAGCCAGTGGACATTACTCAATTGACAGATAATGTCCAGGCGATTATGAATGGACTTCTTTATAACCGAGATCTTAAGTTTGAAGTACATCGAGAAAGACCAAAGAACCCATATGTCCTTGCGGATGTTACGCGTATTCGAGAAGTTCTGGTGAATCTTCTTGGCAATGCTGTGAAATTCACAAAGGACGGTGGAAAGATTACTTTGGATATCAGCACTTACCCCGGAACGGATGAGAAACATATCATAATTCGTTATGTTGTTCAAGATAATGGTATTGGCATGAGCGAAGAGTTCCAGAAAGAATTATTCAAGCCGTTTTCACAAGAAGATAATGCTAATGCCAGAACCAAATATAAGGGAACCGGTCTTGGCATGGCCATCACACAAAAATATGTGGATATGATGGGCGGTTCGATTGCTGTTGAGAGCAAAAAAGGTGTAGGTTCTACATTCACAGTGGAGATCCCACTGGAGTTGCAAGAACAGGTTATTCAATCAGAACAAAAACAACCTCTACATAGAGATTTGACAGGTGTTCATGTTCTTATGGCAGAGGATAATGATCTAAATGCTGAACTTGCTACGATAATGCTGGAAGATGCCGGTATGACCGTAACACGCGCATCAGATGGAAAAGAAGTCGTGAATTTGTTTAAAAATCATCCACGAGACACATACGATCTTATTTTGATGGATATCATGATGCCAAACATGGATGGACACCAAGCAACGAAAGCCATTCGAGCCCTAGGTATAGAGCGATCCGATGCAGTTACGATTCCAATTATAGCTTTGTCTGCAAATGCTTTTATAGATGATATTCAGGAATCCCTGGATTCAGGCATGAATGATCATATTTCCAAGCCGATTAACATGGAAGAAGTAACTGATACAATCGCTAAATACATTAAAGACGATACATGTTTGGAAAAGGAACTGAAGCAGAAACAAAATGACAGATAAGTGTCGGAGCATCAGGAAAATCGCATCGTTAGTGAGAAAAATATGACGGTATCTGAATCCTTTATAACAAAGTATTTAAGCATTGTCTAAAAGATCAGATGTTAATAAAAGAATACATTAAATAACAAAAAAAGAATGCAAAGAGGTGGAACTGTATCTGGCCAGGAAAGGCAGTGCAGTTTCGCCTTTTTTGTGCTGTCCTTTTCCTTTCATTCCATGTTATAGTGATATTGTACAAAAATAAAATAATTTGAAATTTGCTGTGATTTTTTTCATTTTGATACGTTTATTATAAAGAGTAAATTCAGCAGAAAGGGTTTGGAAAGTAGAAAAATGCAATATAATAGAAAAATGATTAATGGTGTAGTATTTTTGGAAGAGCAGGCAGATTATTTGTTGCTTCTTGGAAAAGAGGGATTATATACAGTGCAGGCAGAAAATGATCATTGGAATGTTCATTATACACTTCCGGGAGATACATCAAATTTAGACAAACAGTTTATTTCCAAAGATGAAGCATTGCAGGATGTTTATGAAATGGATATATGGCGCAGAAATAGATGGAAATTTTTGCCAATGAAAGAACTAAGGACAAGATTAAAGAAACTTCTCATGGAAGCTGGATTTACACAAGCAGAACTTGCCGAGATGGTGGAAAATTGCAAGGATAATATAAGGAGACTGGAGAGGAACAAATTTATAAATCCTACATATCAGCTCCATCATGATTTCACAGAATTTTTTGAAAAACCTGTGGAAGAAATTTTGGGATATGAAGAAATATAAAATAGAAGGCTGGTGCATAGCAGAAGTGAAACTGTTAATGCATCAGCCTTTTAAAATTAGCCAACTACTTTTCCAAAAGTTTTTAAGGTGGAGCCGGAAGTGACTTGGATAGGAGCATATTTTTTATTTAGAGAAATAAGCTGAATACCGGAATCGGATTGATGATATTTCTTTACATAAGCATCACCATCAAGGAAGAAGACACCGATTTCTCCTTCTTCAAGAGTTTCTTGTTTATGAATCCAGATGATCTGTCCATCCAGATAGAGAGGCTCCATACTGTCACCACATATGATGTTGTTCCGAAAGAAGAAATTGCTGAATTTGAAGAGCTTATGCGCAAAACCATAGCTGACATTGTATCAGAAGCCAGTAGCGTTGCCTGTTGGGTGTATGTGCAGAAATATGTTAAGCACAAAACCCTAAACGAAATGCTGCAAGAATTGCCAGACGTAGGTCAATTCATCCTAGCTATGGATACCTGGTTTGAAAAACTGATGGAGAAATAATCTAGGAAAATAGTTTAAAGTTTACATGTTATGATCATGTATGAAGTTGGAACAAAATAAAAGAATTGTGCTATAATATTGTTCAAGAAAAAAACTCATTGACATATTTCAATCTATTTAGGAGGATAAACGATCATGTGTACAGCAGCAACTTATAAAACAAAAGATTTTTACTTTGGACGAACCCTCGATTATGAATTCTCTTATGGTGATCAGATAGTAATTACACCACGTAATTATGCGTTTAATTTTCGCCATGTTGGCGATATGAAAATTCATTATGCAATTATTGGAATGGCTCATGTTGCAGAGGATTATCCTTTGTATTATGATGCTATGAATGAAAAAGGAGTGGCAATGGCAGGACTGAATTTTGTCGGAAATGCTGTTTATGCTGCGATTAAGCCAGATGTGGAAAATATTGCACAGTTTGAATTTATTCCGTGGATTTTAAGTCAGTGTTCTTCTTTAGTTGAAGTTCGCGAGCTTCTTGAACGAATTAATATTGTTAATACTCCTTTCAGCGAGCAATTACCATTAGCACAATTACACTGGATCATTTCTGATGAGAATGAGTCAATTACGGTAGAATCTATGTCGGATGGTTTGCATATTTATGACAATCCAGTAGGAGTGCTTACGAATAATCCGCCATTTCCACAGCAGATGTTTCAACTAAATAATTATATGTATTTATCTCCTAAACAGCCCAGAAATACTTTCTGCGAAAATTTGGCTCTTGATGCATATAGTAGAGGTATGGGAGGATTAGGTCTTCCGGGAGATCTCTCATCTTCCTCACGCTTTGTACGTGTAGCTTTTACAAAGGTAAATGCAATTTCAGGTGAATCAGAGGAAGAAAGCGTTAGCCAATTCTTCCACATTCTCGGATCTGTGGATCAGCAACGAGGATGTTGCGAAGTAGCGGATGGAAAATATGAAATCACATTGTATACGTCGTGTTGTAATGTTACAAAAGGTATTTATTATTACAATACTTATGAAAACCATCAGATCAGTGCAGTAGATATGCATGTTGAAAATCTGGATAGTGATAAAATGATTTGTTATCCAGTAATTCAAGGAGAACGAATCAACTATCAAAATAAATAATGTTTTGAAATCAGGGATGAGGTAGAAAGGAAAGTTCCATGACAAAAGATGAAGTAAAAAAACTCAGGATGAACAGTACGGAATCACTACAGTTTTTAAATAATGCTACAAAATTTTATAATTTAATGATGATGTATCGTTGTGCTATTCGGGAGATACAAACTAAACTTGAGGTTTTGGATGATGAATTTTCAGTTGAGAACAATCGAAATCCTATTTCTTTTATAAAAACAAGAATTAAGAAGCCCAATAGTATTTACGATAAACTGCAGAAGATGGGATATGAATTTACAACAGAAAATATACAGACATATCTCAATGATGTAGCAGGCGTTCGAATAGTTTGTGCGTTTATTGACGATATTTATATGATATCAGATTTGATTACCCAACAGGATGATATTAAAGTTATTGAAATAAAAGATTATATAAAAAATCCAAAATCGAATGGTTATCGAAGCTATCATATGATTGTCGAAATACCAGTATTTTTTGCTAAGGGTAAAACACCTATGCGTGTAGAATTACAGATTCGAACCAATGGTATGGATTTCTGGGCAACATTGGAACATCAACTTCGCTATAAAAAAGGAATTGAAGAAATGCCTGGCTATGATGAGATAAGTGAAGAATTACTTCATTCTGCAAGAGCTATCATTGAAGCAGATAATGAAATGCAGAGAATAAAAGACAAAATTGGTATGTTCCACGAAATTTAGGGAGAAAACTGAGCAAGTAGGAAGGTGGATATATGAAACAAGATACTTTAGAGGGCAAAGCAAAAACAAAAAATGGGGTAAAACGGCTGTGTTTTTCCATAATCTGCATTCTTTTGGAAGTGATTTTTATTATTACTATCGTAACACGTTTGAATGAATATGCAGAAATCATAAATTTATTTACAAGGATTTTGAGTGGGATCTTGGTTTTGGGATTGTACGCATCAAATAAGACATCCTCTATGAAAATGCCTTGGGTCATCTTAATTCTAATTTTCCCAATTATGGGTGTAGGCCTGTATTTGTTGATTGGTTTGAATGGTGGCACACATAAAATGCGTGAGCGATATGCAGAAATTGATAGCAAATTGTTACCAATGCTTCCGGACAGTCAGGAGTGTTTGAGCAAAATAAAAGAAACAATTCCGAAAGCAGGAAATATAGCAAGTTACATACAAAGAAATTCGCAGTATCCAATCTATCAGAATACGGATATTGTGTATTTTGATGAAGCAGTGAAAGGATTAGAGGCACAGCTTAAGGATTTGGAGAAAGCACAGAAGTTTATCTTTATGGAATATCATGCGATAGAAGACGCTGAAGCATGGCATAAGATTCAAGATGTTCTGGAAGAGCGAGTAAAAGCAGGTGTGGAAGTTAGAGTATTCTACGATGATATGGGTTCTATAGGCTTTATTAACACAGATTTTGTGAAAAAGATGGAGGCAATAGGAATTCATTGCCGTGTATTCAATCCGTTTATGCCAGGTTTAAATCTGTTTTTGAACAATCGTGATCATAGAAAAATAACAGTTATTGATGGAAAAGTCGGATTTACAGGTGGATATAATCTAGCAAACGAATATTTTAATTACACACACCCGTATGGACAGTGGAAAGATACAGGTATTCGTTTAGAAGGAGATGCTGTTCAGTCGCTTACGGTGACATTTTTGGAAATGTGGAATGCAGTAAGTGATAAGGATGCTAATGATTCTGATTTTAGTAAATACCTTTTCCACTATGATTATGCGGCACAGCAAACTGGGTTTGTTCAACCTTATGCAGACAGCCCTATGGATAATGAGCAAGTAGGAGAAGAAGTTTATATCAGTATGATAAATAAAGCTGAAAAATATTGTTGGTTTATGACTCCATATCTAATCATAACAGATGAAATGACGCATGCGTTATGTCTGGCTGCTAAGCGAGGGGTAGACGTAAGAATTATCACACCTGGTATCCCTGATAAAAAATTCATTTATAATATAACTCGTTCTTTTTATCATGGATTAGTTAAACATGGTGTTCGTGTTTATGAGTGGACTCCTGGTTTCTGTCATGCAAAAATGAGTGTGGCAGATGACTGTATGGCAACTTGTGGAACAATTAATCTGGATTATCGAAGTTTATATCACCATTTTGAAAACGGCTGTTTTATGGCAGATTGTCAGGCAGTTGTGGAAATAAAAAATGATCTGATAAGAACGATGGGAGAATGTCGTGATGTGACAGACCAATATCAAACCGGACGAAGTGCATATTTGCGACTGGGACAATTATTTATGAGATTATTTGCTGGATTGCTATAAGAATCTGATGAAACGACCTTTCAAAAAACAGTTGATTTAGAAGTTAACTGTTTTTGAAAGGCCGTTTTTGCTATATCTAACAGTCTGTTGTACAAAGAAGATTTTGCATGGATGAAAAAAACAAACCTTGTTGAGGTTAAATTGAGATTGACTTTGTATTGTATAAGTATGAAATAAAAAGGAATCAGGTGATGTACAATGAAAAAGCATAAAATATGTAAAATCCTTCTTGTTATACTGGCAATTTTTTTATGTGTGGCTTTTTATGAATTGCTCGGAATCTGCGTTGCATATAAAAAGCAGCCGGAAGTGTCCAATACAACCAAAAAAGAAACAAAAAATGAGTCATGGAACGAATGCAGTGAAAATACAGAACGGGCAGTAATCATAGAAAAGAATCCAGAAGCGCTTTTACAAAGAGTGCGTTTGATCAAGAATGCAAAAAAGGAAATTATTCTTTCTACTTTTGCATTTCAATCCGATGAAAGTGGAAAATTGATTTTAGGAGCACTGCATGATGCGGCAGACAGAGGTGTACATATTCGTCTGTTAGTAGATGGAATGGAGAGCTGGATTGATATGGAAGGAAATCCGTATTTCTATGGATTATCTTCCCATGAGAATGTTGAAATTAAACTGTATAATAAGGCCAATCCGTTGAAACCGTGGAAAATGATGGGTAGAATGCATGATAAATATTTGATTGCAGATGGAAAGAGATATATTCTTGGGGGAAGAAATACATACAATTATTTCCTGGGTGATTTTCCGGGACATAAGAACTATGACAGAGACGTGTTAGTGGTTTGTGATGAACCTGAGAAAGAAAATTCAGTTAACCAGTTGTCAGAGTATTTTGAAACCATATGGAATCAGGAAGACAGTGGTTATTTTCATAACAATAAAAAACTGGCAAATAGAAAATCTGTAAAGAACGCAGTTTTAGAGCTGCAGAACAGCTATCAGAAATATTTTGAAGAGAATAAGGAAAGAATCTGCGAGACCAATTATACGGACGAAACTTTTGAGACAGAAAAAATTACATTAGTGTCAAATCCTATTCACACAGGTTCCAAAGAACCAGTAGTGTGGTATCAGTTGGGAGAATTGATGAAAAATGCAAAAAATCGTGTGAAGATCCACACGCCATATATTATCTGTAATGATATGATGTATAATACATGGGAGGAGATTGCAGAGAACGTTTCAGATTTTTCTATCATGACAAATTCAGTTGCGAATAATGGGAATCCATTTGGGGCTGCCGATTATGCGAAAAACAGAAATAGAATTTTAAGTACAGGAATTAATATCTGGGAATATGAAGGCGGTTATTCATACCACGGAAAAAGTATTCTGATTGACGATGATCTGTCTGTAATCGGTTCCTTTAATATGGACATGAGAAGTGCATATCTGGATACGGAACTGATGCTTGTAATTCGCAGTAAAGATATTAATAAACAGTTGGAAGAGGGCATGATGGAATATGAAAAAGTGTCCCGCCAGATATTAGAAGGCGGAACTTATAATGATCCATATCATGTAGAGCCAATCGAATTAACAAAGAAACGTCAGAGAAAAATATTTTTGGTACAGCATCTGCTTGGATGGGCAAGGTATCTGTTTTAATAAGGAGGAAGGAAAACGTGTTTCAAATATTGATTGTAGAAGATGATAAAGAATTAAGCCAGCTATTCCAAAAAGTGCTTGAGAAGAATGGATATCAAGTCAAAAGTGCATCGGATGGAGCACAGGCATTAGAAGTATTGGATAAGGAATATATTGATCTGATCATTTCTGATATTATGATGCCGGTTATGGATGGCTATGAACTGGTGTCAGAACTCCGTTCAGCAGGATATCAGATACCAGTGCTTATGATCACTGCGAAAGGTTCCTTTGATGATATGCGCCAGGGATTTCTTTCGGGAAGTGACGATTATATGGTAAAACCGGTAAATGTGAATGAAATGGTTTTAAGAGTCGGAGCACTGCTTCGCCGTGCACAGATACTGAATGAACACAAAATTGTGATCGGTTCAACAGAGTTTGATTATGATGCAATGACGGTTACAACTGATAAGGAAAGTTTTGTTTTGCCTAAAAAAGAATTCCTGCTTTTATATAAGCTTGCAGCTTCGCCAGGCAGAACATTTACAAAACAACAGTTGATGGATGAAGTATGGGGATACGAGACGGAGGCAGACCCACATACGATAGAGGTACATATAGGAAGAATCAGAGAGCGTTTTAAAGATAACCCTGATTTTGAAATCGTAACAATGCGTGGAATTGGATACAAGGTGGTGAAAAAATAATGGAACAAAAGAAAGAAAAAGGATTGCGGATCCGATCCTGTCTGACTGGTGCAATCTGGCTGGCACTTGTATTTTCAACAGTCATATCTGCTTTATTATTTGCTTTTTTGAATCATTTTTTTAATCTGCCGGGCAGCATACCTGTGCTTGGCTGGCTTTTGATTTTCAATACATTGATTGCAGGGCTGATCACTTCCTTTATTAATGCAAAGTTACTGGAACCAATTACCAGACTTAGTAAAGCAATGAAGGAAGTTTCTCAGGGAGATTTTGAACAGCATTTGGAAACGAACAGCCGTATAGCAGAAGTTGGAGAATCTTATCAAAGTTTTAACGTTATGACAAAAGAACTTCGTGCAACAGAGGTGCTGCAGATGGATTTTGTATCTAATGTTTCTCATGAGTTTAAGACCCCGATTAATGCCATTGAAGGATATACAATGCTGCTTCAGGGAGAAGAACTGTCTCCGGATCAAGAGGAATATGTAGAAAAAATATTATTTAACACTCAAAGACTTTCCGGATTGGTTGGTAATATTTTGCTGTTATCCAAGTTAGAGAATCAGAATATACCAATGAAAAAAACAGAATATCGTCTGGATGAACAGATCCGCCAGGCATTTCTTTCATTGGAAACAAAATGGACAGAAAAAGAAATTGGTTTTCAGGTAGAATTGGAGGAAGTTAAATATACTGGGAATGAAGGACTTTTTATGCATATCTGGATAAATCTTTTGGATAATGCGATTAAGTTCAGCCCTTCAAAGGGGACAATTACGATGTTTCTGAAACAAGAACAGGATTCTGTTAAGTTCATTCTGGAAGATGAAGGACCAGGAATAGAGGATGATGTAAAATCCAGAATATTTGACAAGTTCTATCAGGTAGATGGATCTCATAAAGCAGAAGGAAATGGCCTAGGTCTTGCACTTGTAAAACGGATTGTAGATAGTGCCGGAGGAACAATCAAAGCAGAAAACCGTGAATATGGTGGATGCAGATTTGTTATAGAGCTGCCAAAGCAGAAAGATGAGATTATATAGTTTTAAGATAAATTAGAAGATGGGAGGATTTATATGACATTTTATCAGGAGTTGCAGTTAAATCAGGCAGGTTCTAAAAACCTGTTGAAAAAGAGTGAAACACTAAAAGAAAAATTATATCATATGTGGGTATATCTGGTGAAGATAGCTGTTACATTGGCATTTTGTTTTTCCTTTGTTAGTATTTTCAGCATCCTATTTGGAAATGAGAACAGCATTGTAGGTGTAGTAGTCTTATTATGTCTCATGGTGTTTAGAAATGCGGATCTGGGGATCCACACCGGACAATCTACGATGCTTTTGGCTTTGTTCTTTGTAATTATGACTGTATGTCCGCATTTAGCAAATCAGTTTTCACCGGTATTGGGAATGCTGTTAAATATTGCGGCACTGGCTGTGTTGATTCTGTTCGGATGCCATAATCCATTCATGTTTAATCAATCTACATTGGTTCTTGGGTATCTGCTGCTATATGGTTATGATGTTACGGGAAAAAGCTATCAGATGCGATTAGTCGGAATGGCTTTAGGTGCAGCACTTACCTGCTTCGTATTTTATCGAAATCATAAAAACAGAACTTATAAAAGAAATCTGAAAGATCTGATACAAGAATTTGATATCACTTCTTCCAGAACAAAATGGCAGATATGTCAGATTTTATGCGTACCGATTGTCCTTTGCATTGCAGAACTTTGTAATATGCCACGTGCAATGTGGGCTGGTATTGCGGCCATGTCCGCGATTTTGCCGTTTATGGAAGATATGCGCTACAGAGTCCGTAAAAGGATTGTCGGAAATATTGCAGGTGTTATATGTTTTACAGTATTATATTTTCTGCTTCCTTCGTCAATCTATGCATATATAGGAATTCTTGGTGGAATCGGTGTAGGATTTTCAGCACAATATGGCTGGCAGGCAGTATTTAACACATTTGGTGCTTTAGCCATTGCTGCAGAGACTTATGGACTACAAGGAGCGGTTAGTCTTAGAGTGATTCAAAATGTTTTTGGTGTTGTGTTTGCTTTAGCATTTTGTGTTATATTTTATTGGTTTATGTCTAAAAAAAGGAAAGTGAGGTAACCGTACATGCAGAGTGAAGTGAATCAGGAAGAAAATTTGAATAGAATTATTACGGTTCCTAATCTTCTTTCTTTTTTTCGGCTTTGTCTGATTCCGGTAATTATATGGAGTTATTGTGTAAAGAAAAATCCTCTGTTAGCTGGTGAAATTTTATTGCTGTCTGGTCTTACGGATCTTGCTGATGGATATATCGCAAGAAGATTCCATAGGATTAGTAATTTAGGAAAAATACTTGATCCAGTGGCTGATAAGCTGACACAGGCAGCGATGTTAATCTGTCTGTTTACTCGTTTTCCGCATGTGCTTCTTTTAATCGTAATAATGGCAGGTAAGGAGCTGTATATGGTAGTCAGTGGATGTCTTGTGATACGAAAGACAGGAAAAGTACATGGTGCAGACTGGCATGGAAAGATAGTAACCTTTTTATTATATGGAACTGCAGCGGTGCATATTATATGGTTCCACATTACACCGATGGTATCAGATCTGTTGATTGGTTTGTGCGCTATAATGATGGTCATATCGGTCGCTCTGTATATTATCCAGAATACCAGGACTCTTAAGGGAGAGACTGTATAAGCAATTTTATATTGCAATGACTAGAAAAATATTTAGGAGAAGATAGATATAAACAGTAAGTCAAACACACAAACTATGGAGTCTTTAGTCGGTTTAATAAAATTTTAGATAGAAAATAAATCATTATAAAAAGATCCTGTTCATACTATGATATATAGAACAGGATCTTTATTTACTTTATTTCGCCAGGAAATTGCTCTGAATCTCCATCGGCATATGATAAGCCTGGCCTCGTTTTGTCAGGCTGTATAATTTAAAGCTCATTAGTTCCGGAGTCGCATTCAATGAACTGCAGAGTCCGAAATAATCCAGGTCCTCGTTCTGAACCATCAGCCTTTTAAAATTAGCCAACTACTTTTCCAAAAGTTTTTAAGATGGATCCGGAAGTGACTTGGATAGGGGCATATTTTTTATTTAGAGAAATAAGCTGAATACCGGAATCGGATTGATGATATTTCTTTACATAAGCATCACCATCAATGAATATTACGGTGCGGCAGAGCCGCCAGTCCGGTGTGGCGAGAGCCACCTGTCC
>NZ_JAAIUN010000045.1:0-18049 GCF_013317245.1 Blautia sp. MSK.20.85 | reverse complement strand
CGCACGTACGGATCTGTGAGGGGCTAAGATTGAGAGGTCTTAGTCTACTCGACTGTAACGAAGATATTTGCGATGAAAGGAATTAAGATTGAGTTATTGGGGATTGCAATAATACTTTTAGGAATTGCTGTGACAACAAATAATTTTTGGGGATATGTCCTAGGTGTTCTTGGATTTGGCTGTTTTCTAAAAGATAATCACTGATAACTTCTTGTTTGAAAAATTGAGAAAACGTAATATTGAACAAAAATGCACAGTTCTTAGCTTATCGTGAACTGTGCATTTTTGTAAATAAATACTTTTAATTAGCCGATTACGGCATCCTCTGCTGTAAAATGTTCCAGAGAATTTTCTTTTACCTGAATGCAGATATAAGTAATTCCAGAAATATCGGATGCAAAAAACTGACGCTTTGCAGCAGGTGCGATTTTTAGCCAGTCTCCAGATGAAAGGCTAATTTCTTCTCCATCAATTATGGCTTTGCCGTTACCTGAAAGAATTCCATAGATTTCTTCATTTTCTTTATGAGAATGAACAAATGGGACATTTGCTCCTGCAGGTAGTTCGTTCAAACTGATTTCTGCACCTGTTAAAGACAACTTTTCATGCAACTCAATTCGGTTTTCCTTTCCAATAGTTGTTTTTGTGTAATTTGCCATAATAATACCTCCATGGTTTAATTTGTGGTTTCTGGTTGCTTGGTATTAGTATAGTGAGAGACACATACAAAAACAAGTACGCACCTTTTTGTAACTGCACACTCAAAAATGAATGTGTTACAATAGACTCGGAGGTGAGAATTATGCGAGCAAAAGAAGAATTACCGGAATGCCCAGTTGCAACAGCAGTATCTCTTATCGGAGGAAAATGGAAACTGCTGATTTTGCGTAACTTGAAAGAGCGTCCATGGAGATTCAATGAGCTACAACGAAGTATAGATGGTATTTCACAAAAGGTTTTGACAGATAGTTTAAGACAAATGATGAGTGATGGGCTGGCATATCGCCACGATTACCATGAGCAGCCACCGAGAGTTGAATACGGCTTAACGGAACTCGGAACAAAAATGCTTCCAATTGTTAATTCACTTGCTGACTTTGGTAACTACTATAAATCAATTATTGAACAGAATTAAGGACGTTAGTATTTGAAAAGCTTGAACAATTCAAGTTTGTATATATCTTTTAAAAGGTATATGATTAAGAAAAACGGCAGGAGGTATCTGAATGAAATCACATAAATATTGGTCTATCGGTGCACTGATTACAATGCTTGGAACTTTTTATACAGGTTATAAGGGATCAAAAGAAGGCCATAAGTACTTTGCAGCAAGTTCTTTGCTTTGCATGATTATGGCTATTTATACAGGACACAAGATGATTTCTGGTAAAAGTAGGAAGAAAAAAGAAGTTTCAGTAGAGAGTGTTGAAGATTAAAAAACAAAATATTTTAATAAATAACGCCGGTGCGGGATTTTTGATATCCAGTACTGGCGTTATTTATTCTACAGGGGCTTGGGGGTGTAGCCACCAAATATTCGTGTTTTGTTACATCAGACATCTGTACAAAATAAAGAAATCTCTGTGCAGATAAAAGCGAAGGTGGAAAATGATAGCCAGATGTATAGTCTGAAACTGCATACATTGTAGTCTCCTATGAAGAAAGACGGATATATAGGAATCGTTGGATATTTTGATGCTTGTAAATAGATCATACGCTCTGTTTTTTGCAATATTTTATCTTGCGAATTTATCATTGTAACGAATATGCATATCTTCCCAATCCATGAACAATACATAAAATACTTTCCCGTATTGCGGGCTCTCTACAATTCTTCCATGATCAAGAACAGAAAAATAAGTTCCGTCAGCTTTTCGAAGATGAAAGTGAATATAGTCATTTTCATTGCCGTTGTCAATCTGTTCCCAGATACTTGATTCTATCTGTTGCTGTTCATCTTCACGAATCAAGTTGCGAAAACTTTTCTCAGTAAGTCTGAACAGTTCATCTATATCTTTATATCCGGACATATGAAGAAATTCATCATTTGCAAAAATTAGTTCATCATCTTTTTTGTCAGCTCTGTATATGATGAATGCACCTGGAAGATGTTCAGAGATATCCTTGAATGCGAATCCAAGTTGTTTGCGGGCACCTGACCGAAGTCCTTCTCTGTAGGCCATACATCCATTTTTTCCATGAAGCTTTATTTCATAAAGAGCGGCATCTGCGCAGCGCATGAGTTGTGAACGATTGGATGCAAATGTTGGATATTCTGCATATCCTAGAGAAATATAAAATACATGTTCCTTACCATGGTATGAGAATGATTTAGGAAGTTTGGTGAATTTCTGCAGCTGTATATCTGCTTCTGCAAAGGTACAATTTGGTAAAAGAATGCAGAATTCGTCACCACCATTTCTTCCGAGTAATGCATCGGATGGGAAAAAAGTCTTCATGCTGTCTGCAAGATTCTTTAGTGCCCTGTCTCCGTAATTATGTCCATAGATATCATTAATAAACTTGAAATCATCGATATCAAGGAGCGCAACCACAAAATGTGTTTTTGGATTTTTTTGAATCATTTTTTCTGCAAATTCATCAAATCCATAGCGGTTATAAATATTTGTAAGAGAATCTGTGCGCGCCAGTATCTGAAACTTTTTCTTATGTTCTTTTGCTACTAACCATACTCTGGTAAGAACTGACAGGAGAAGGCTTATTGTAAGAAAAATTCCGATGATGATTATCAGCAATGTGGCATTTCTCCATCCACTTTTAGGAGTTACTTCAAATTTCCAGTTTTCGTCTCCTATTGTAAATGTATAAGAAACAGGACGATTTATTTGCCCATCTGATTGATAAACCACTTTATAAGTATCACTCCATGGAGCGTCTGTTTTTGAAATTTTGTATTCGTATCCAAAATTTGAAAGTGCACTGATTGAATCTGAAAAAATATCCGGAACACGCAGGATAACAATAGTAAATCCCCAGAAATACTCATGTCCGTTTTTATCTTTCAGGTATATGGGATTGCGGACTGCAATTCCATATCCTCCCTGTTTTAATTTGAAGGGGCCCTGCGTAATGATTGTATGGTTGTCTCTTGCGTAACAGGAAATTTTTCCGCGGTCTCTATCATGGATCAAATCAATCTTACCTGCCTCATTTTCATTAGCCGGATAAATATCTGTAACAACACCATTAGGAGCGAGCTGTACACTTTCAATAGAATCAGACATAAGATTTCCTGCAATTGTTTCAAACTGACGGATTTCGCCATCTTCACTTATTAAGATTTGCTTCAAGGTATCTGTGATCTCAATTCCATTTGTAATTTCATTCTTTATTTGTTCGCCATAGGTGGCTACGTTTAATTGTGCTGTTATGTGTCTCTGCTCTTTTTCGTGGGTGTCTGTTTTGTATACAATCAAACTAATAAGGCATATGCCCAGTAAAAAAGTGATAAGAGGCACAAGTGTTTTCTTTTTCACTTGGTTCACCTCATTTTGTCCATGGGAATTATTATAATAAAGCATTATATCACAGAAGTTGAAAAACAGAATAAGTTTTATGAAAAAAACGAACTGTGCAAAATCTTTATACATCTATGACAGAAGAATGTATATCGATAGGGATTTGTGAAATCTATATATTTTAAGAAGGAGCCTTGGAATCATCATAAATATCCTGTATTTTTGCTTTTACAGCTTTACGACGTTTTTCTGTATCAGAAGGTACGTGGTGGAGCCATGCAAGATATTAAATGGCTTCCGTCATTTTCCCAGAATGTTGATTGCTTTTTTTAACACATCAAGTGTATCTTGGGCATCACGTAATTCACGTCTGAGACGGGCAATTCCTTCTGCTCATCAGATGCATAATTACCAGAACCACGAACAGGAATATCACCTGATTCCCGGAAGTCTTTCAGCCATTTTGTTAATGTGCTGTATCCGATGCCAAGATTTTCTGCACATCCACGTACTCCGAGATCTTTGTGATCCTGATAGTACTGGACTGCATCAAGTTTAAATTGTTTGTCATGTTGCTTTGCCATATGAGATCCTCCTTCAGCATGCCTCTATTGTATCATGCTTATGTGTATTTGGAATTTCTCATTTTGGTTTGTACTATTTATATTCTAGCACCAGAGGTTGAAGCCAGAAAGTAGAAGGAAATGGAAGAATAATTGTGAAAAGAGAGTGTGAATTATTGACTAGAGCCTCTCCTGATGGTATATTTAGATTACCCAACGGGTAATTTGAAAAGGAGGACAAACGTGTAGCTACTATACAATAACAGCAAAGTCAGAAACAATGTACCGATTTAAAGACTGCAAAAAAATTGTTTGGCGGGAATGCTGCATTAGCAACCAGCCTATTTGCCCGAATAAATGCTATGCAGCAGGCGAGTGTAATTAAGGATATAGTAATGATGCCGACGTTTCATTTTCATAAGTTGAGTGGCAATATGGATGGATTTTTTGCTATAGATGTAAAAACGAGAAGAGATCCATGGCGTATTATTATTCAGCCATTAGATGAGAATGAAGAACCTTATGATCCTTGTAATATTGATGAAATTGCTGGTGTGGTTAGAATTGTTGAAGTAAAGGAGGTAAGTAACCATTATGAGTAATTATATTGAATATAATGATAAGATTGCTTTTCATCCTGGATACTATATCAAAGAAATCATTGAAGAAAGTGGACTTTCTCAGAAAGATTTTGCAAAACGATTAGATACCACGCCAAAGAATTTAAGTATTCTGGTACGTGGGGAGCAAAGATTATCAATCGATATAGCCATGAAATTATCTCGAATGTTAGGGACTAGTGTTGACTACTGGCTGAATCTTCAGAAGAGCTATGACGCTTTGATTGCTGAGTTTGAATCATCCAAGGAATTAGAGCAGGAAAGAAGAATTTTCAAGTACTTTCAGTACACATATTTCAGAGAGAATTTTGGATTGCCTGATCTTCCGAGAAAAACAAATGAGCAGATTAAGTGCCTACGTGAATTTTTAAATGTTGCATCATTATCTGTTTTTACAAAGCAAAATATGACAGTTAGTTTCCGAAGTGCATCTGAGGATATGAAAGAGACTAATACTGCCAGAGCAAATGCAATGGTTCAGATCGCAATTAATCAGGCACTGAAGATAGAAGCACCTAAGTTTGACAAAAAGAAGTTTGAAAAAGCTGTTGATTATGCATTGACATTAACGACACAGCATGGTGATTTTTATCCACTGATTAGGAAGGCCTTTGAAGATGCGGGAGTAATATTCGTAATACTTCCAAATCTTCCGGGTTCAGGAATAAATGGTGCAACCAAGAAGATTGGGCAGAATGTAATGCTGATGGTGAATGACAGACGTTTCTATTCAGATACATTTTGGTTTACTCTGTTCCATGAGATTGGCCATATTATTAATGGTGATTATGGAATTACGTTTGAAAATGAGCACGCTGGACAGGAGGATGCAGCAGATAAATATGCGGAAGACAAATTGATCCCTCCGGGAGAATATGAGGCTTTCGTTAGAATGAATGAGTTTAGCGAAAATGCTATCCGCAGATTTGCTGAAAGAATTGACAGAGATCCGGGTATTGTCCTTGGCCGCTTGCAAAATGATCAGATTGTTCCATTTACAAATGTTGCACTGTCAAAAGCATTAAAACACAAATACAAAGTAATAACATCATAAAGAAGTATATAACTTGAGGTCGTCTACCGTTATCCACGATAGATGGCCTTATTTTTTTATCCATTTGGGGAGAAAGGAGGTGAAAGCGATTGGAGGAATTTAAGGCGAAAAGACATGCGGTCAAAAAGATGACCCGAAAGGGACTTGTGGAAATAGATTCCAGAGAAGGGATAGTGAAGGAAACTGCGGAAGCAAAGTCCGATGGAAGGCGCATCAATGAGGCTGACTTTGTGTGCACCATCATTTGGTACCGCACGCAGTACATGAATTATATTATCCTGGGAATCGCTGAATTCATGTTAGTAGGCGTATTGGCTGCAGGAGCATTTGTCCTGGCATTGGAGTCAGAAGTGAGAAACTGGCAGTGCTGATGAGAGGATACCTGCAATCTATGAAGGTAAATCTGAGAGAAATTATTCACTATATTGACGAGTCAACACTTGAAAAAGCGAAGAACGAAAAAGTTCAAAAGCAAGAGTCTCCTTCAAAGATGTCAAAAGACGTAGAGGAGTCTGTTGATAAGATGATCTCCAATCGTATGAGCAAAGCATATTCTGAATGGAAATCAAATCAAGATACACAGCCATTTAATGAAAATATAGAGAAGGAATACCAGAAGCTTTTGGAAACACTGTCTCCGGAACAAGAGGAAGTGCTTACGAAGTATTGTGATGAAATATTTGCCAGCGGAGCAGAGACAGAAGAGTTTTTCTATCGCCTGGGTATAAAGGATGGACTGAGATTAAAAAGTACGGTAAAATCTGTATTAGAAATGATGTCGTGAAATCGGAATTTGGAGGGAACAAAAAATATGGAATTAAGACTATTGCGCTATTTTCTGACGGTGGCAAAAGAACAGAGCTTTACAAAAGCAGCAGAACAATTGCATATCACCCAGCCAACGCTTTCCAGACAAATGGCAGCATTTGAAGAGGACCTGGGAATAACATTATTTATTCGAAACGGAAAGAAAATATCGCTTACTGATGAAGGAATTTTATTAAAAAGGCGTGCCCTGGAGATTCTTAATCTTGAGGAAAGAACGCTTGAGGAACTGAAAGGAAAAGAAGAGGTTGTAGAGGGCACGATAACCATTGGATGCGGTGAATTTGCAGCGGTGGAGACATTGGCGGAGATATGTAAAACATATAAAGAAAAATACCCGCTGGTTCAGATTGTATTGCATACTGCAACAGCAGATGCAGTGTATGAGATGATGAACAAAGGACTTGTAGATATTGCATTATTCATGGAACCGGTGGACACCGAAGGGCTGGATTATATCCGGATCACAGATTGCGATCACTGGTGTGTTGGAATGCGGCCGGATGATCCGCTGGCAGAAAAAGAGTTTATAAGAAAAGAAGATCTTATTGGAAAACCATTGATCCTGCCGGAAAGAGTAAATGTTCAAAGTGAACTTGCCAATTGGTTTGGAAAAGACTTTTCGAAACTGCAGATTGCTTTTACAAGTAATCTTGGAACGAATGCCGGAGTTATGGCAGCAAATGGACTGGGCTATCCGGTATCCATCGAAGGTGCTGCAAAGTATTGGCGGGAGGATATTCTTGTACAGCGAAGAATTTCTCCTGAAATCACAACAAGTACTGTGATTGCCTGGAGACGAAACATTCCATATTCTCTGGCGGTCAGTAAAATGATAGAAGAAATAAATGCTTTTCAGGCATAGAATGGAATTCAATATAAGCATTAGACATAATAAAAATATCAGGTATAAAATAGATGTATAAGAGAAATTCAAATCTTATACATCTATTTTTATACGAAAAATTCGCAAAGAAAGGGGATTTTTATTATGAGTAAAAATTTAGTCGCATTTTTCAGTGCAAGCGGGACAACAAAAAAAGTAGCAGAAATGATTGCAGAGGAAGCAAAAGCGGATTTATTTGAGATTGAGCCAAAAGTTCCATATACAAAGGCTGATCTTGACTGGATGAATAAAAAATCCCGCAGTAGTGTGGAAATGAGTGATAAGAAATACAGACCGGAGATTATGAAGAAAAAGATGGATATGAGTTCTTATGACGAGATCCTTCTGGGATTCCCAATCTGGTGGTATGTAGCTC
Organism: Blautia sp. MSK.20.85; assembly: GCF_013317245.1. Taxonomy (NCBI): domain Bacteria; kingdom Bacillati; phylum Bacillota; class Clostridia; order Lachnospirales; family Lachnospiraceae; genus Blautia; species Blautia sp. MSK.20.85. The sequence continues at coordinate 10,246 of NZ_JAAIUN010000045.1, read as the reverse complement.
CGACAATTGTCAATACATTTTTGGAAGCCTATGATTTCAGTGGCAAAAAGATTGTGCTCTTTGCAACATCCGGTGGAAGTGGATTCGGTAATACTGTAAAGGAATTACAGCCATCCGCACCGGATGCGGTTATCACAGAAGGCAGCCTGTTAAACCGTGGAACAAAACAGGAAATCAGTGAGTGGGTAAAATCTTTATAAATAACAGTGCTATGGAGGTATACAGAAAATGGGAAAAATAATACAGACAGCAGGAAGAAATGTACTTGGTGAATTTGCACCGGAGTTTGCACATTTTAACGATGATGTCCTTTTCGGTGAAAACTGGAATAACCAGGATATTGACGTAAAAACAAGAAGTATCATCACAGTGGTTGCTCTGATGGCTTCCGGAATTACAGATTCTTCTTTAAAATATCATCTTCAAAATGCAAAAAATCATGGTGTAACACAAAAAGAGATTGCCGCAGTAATCACACATGTCGCATTTTATGCAGGATGGCCAAAAGCATGGGCTGTTTTCAATCTTGCAAAGGAAGTGTGGGAGACAGGCGAAGGAGATTTGCCATACGAAGAGGAAGCGATGCGGGCGCATGCAAAAGAGATGGTATTTCCAATTGGTGCACCAAATGATGGTTTTGCACAGTATTTTTCTGGCAGAAGTTTTCTTGCACCGATTTCCACTTCTCAGGTTGGCATTTTCAACGTGACATTTGAACCCGGATGCAGGAATAATTGGCATATTCATCATGCAAAAAGCGGTGGCGGGCAGATCTTAGTATGTGTAGCCGGCCGAGGGTTTTATCAGGAAGAAGGCAGGGATGCGGTAGAAATGAAACCGGGTGACTGTATTAACATTCCGGTAGATGTAAAGCACTGGCATGGGGCCGCTCCGGATGAATGGTTTTCCCATCTGGCAATTGAGGTGCCGGGAGTGGATTGTTCCAATGAGTGGTGTGAGGCGGTATCGGAGAAAGAGTACGCTGGATTAAGATAAGGAGAGCACTATGGAATACGGTAAACTCGGAAATACAGATATAGAAGTGTCAAAATTATGTGTGGGCTGCATGAGTTTTGGGAAAGCTGGAACCATGCATGACTGGACGTTGGATGAAGCTGAAAGTGAGAATGTTATCAAGCATGCACTTGATTTGGGATATAACTTTTTTGATACGGCAAATGGATATTCAGCAGGAACAAGTGAGGAATATTTAGGTAAAGCATTGAAGAAAAATGTAGCGAGAAATCAGGTTGTGATTGCATCCAAGGTATATTTTAATGAAGGTCGTTTATCAAGACAGGCAATCATGAGGGAAATAGATGGAACTCTGTCACGTCTTGGAACCGACTATCTTGATTTATATATCATCCATAGATTTGACTATGATACACCAATTGAAGAAACTATGGAGGCACTGCACGATCTGGTAAAAGCAGGAAAGGTCAGGGCACTTGGTGCATCTGCCATGTATGGATATCATACAGATAGTTAAACGTGTAGCGGAGCTTGCCGAAAAGTATAACTGCAAAATGTCCCAGATAGCCATTGCATGGCAGTGGGCAAAGGGAATTCTATCGCCTATTATTGGGGCAACCAAAACGCAGTATCTGGATGATTCAGCCGGAGCATTTGACATTAAATTAACTGCCGAAGACCTTGCATATCTTGAAGAGCCATATGTTCCACATGAGATAGTTGGTGCAATTGATAAAAACCCGGCGCAAGGTGTTATTTTGCTTGATGAAAAGAAATAAAGTTTCAGTAATCATAGAGTGTATGGATTCAATTCCATCGGTAAGACGTAATCCTATAAAATGTCTGTGATTCAGTTCTTTATCTTTGTTTTCTGTTCTCATACTCCTCCTTCCACTGAGACTATTCCTCCCTCCGGGAGTCCACGTATTTCAATATCGGCTGTCCCTTCCGATATTAGAAATAGTGCTGTGAACACTTTCAGGTGGAACCAACAGACAAGTGAAACGTCTGTTATTGAGAGGGTATGGGGAGATCCCCATCAAGATAAATCCCATAGGAGAACAGGATGCCAAACGGCAATACTGTTAAACATGGGTGGATCTTGCTCTTATTTGTATCCCTCTATATAACGAAACGCTCAGAGGCTGTTTTACAGTGGGGGGAAAAGAAAAAATATCAAAAAAATGTTGAACGGAATGTATTAAATGTAATTGACTACTTATACAACTATACCAAGATAAAAAAATATACAGATTTTCTATCCAATATTATTGACGTGTAAAAAACTTCATGGTATTTTTATTTTGGGAAAAATGAAAATTATTTTAAAGGCAAACCTGTTGAAAGGCAGGGGCGCAAAGCCAGAAGGGACTAAAGTCAGAAAGCTTGACCATGTCAGCCGGTTGCCACTGTTTCCATATCAACATAATATATGGAAAAGATGTTTGAACAGAAGAGATTCCGATACCTTTTATACTATATAGATGTGTGATTTAAAAAAATATAATAGGGACACTGGCAGATTTTGGCAAGTGTCCTTTTTGTATGCAAAAATGGGTAACAAAACTAGCAGGGACAGGTTTTCTGTATACAGATAAAAGCAGGATGAAGAAGGCATAAGACGGAGAGAGGACTTTAAAAAAATGAAAAATTATGAGGACAAAATATATTCCTTAGGTGAGACTGTACCGGGACAGACACAGGCCATGTCACAGGCAGTACAGAAAACACTGGAAAATAATGGCGGGGTAGGCATAATGACAGGATATTATGACCAAAACCTGTCTGTTTTATCTGTGAGCAATCTGCTGTTACATAGTACAGGATATACATTCGACTCTTTTATGAAGCAGACAAACGGCTCATTGAAAAATTTCTTTTATGGCGAGGAAGATATACTGGATCGAGATCGTTTTTTGCAGCTTCACGGAGCAGGGGAATCACAGATCCTTACAGCAGACGGTACAGTGAATAATGTACGGCTTTATAAAGAAGATGCGACAGATGAGGCGGGCAGACAGATCTGGGTTATGTCTGTACAGGTCAACTGGGATCATGTAAATCTGGCACTGCTCAATGAGGCTATCTGTTCCGGCTTCTGGTATTTTGACTGTGACGAAAACAGTGAGATTGTGAATGCAAACTGGAGTCATGAATTCCGAAAAATGCTTGGCTATCATGACACTCTGGACTTTCCGAATAAACTGGAATCCTGGTCAGATCTTCTGCATCCACAGGATAAAGAAAGAGTAATGGTGCAGCTTCAGGCGGCAATTAAGGATAAGACGAACCAGATAAAATACCAGGTAGAGTATCGTATGAGAATGAAGGATAATCAATACCAGTGGTTTCGGGCATCGGCAGAAGTAATACGCCGTCTGGATGGTTCTGCCAGCAGGATTGCCGGGATTTTTATTAACATTGATGGGGAGAAAAAAGAAATCATGCAGGCACAAAAATCTGCTGCTTTCCACCGAGCTTTTACAAAAGCAGATCTGTGCGAGTATTATGTGAATCTGGAAGCGAATACTTTTGATACCTTTAAGGTTGAGCCGTCCCTGATGACCGTCTTTGAACAGAGTCATACATGGGATGAACTGATTCGGCATTTTGTGGATTCCTATGTTGTGGAGAAAGATAAGAAGGCGGTATCCTCTTTTTACGACCGTGGTTATATTGCAGAAAGGCTGAAGGGTCTGGAAACCGAATTGGCTTTGGAGTGCCGTATCACTCTGAATGGAGAAGAACGATGGGTCCGTAATGTGATCATACGCGGCGAGATAGAGGATTCAGAATATGCCATGATCTTTCTGCGGGATATCACAGAGACAAAGGTGGAGAGTGCACGGCATCTGCAGATGGCAGCGGATAATGCTTCCATGGAGCAGCTGATCCAGAGTATTGTGCGTCTGGTTGACCGTTTTGTTGTCTGTGATCTGGAAAATGACAGGTATGAATTCTACAATCTGAATGGACAGATGATATATAAACCTCTGGGATTTTATCATGATTTTCAGATGCAGGTTCTTGAAAAATATAAGACACTGGAACCATTGGAAGCTATAGATATCCTGATAGCCCCGGATAATATTCGGAAAAAACTGAAAAGTGAAAATGATATTTATAAGTTTGAGTATTGCAGCCAGGATGAAAAGACTTATAAGATCGCTTCTTACATACCCCTGGAATGGGAGGATGGAAAACTGGTAAAAGTATTGCTGGCATCCATGGATGTGACACAGGAGAAAAAAGCAGAGATTGAATCCCGTCAGGCACTGAAAGAGGCTTACTGTTCTGCAGAAAATGCTAATCGTGCGAAAACAGAATTCCTTTCCAATATGTCCCATGATATCAGGACACCGATGAACGCTATTGTCGGTCTGACAGCGATCGCAGGAGCAAATATTGAGAGTCAGGACAGAGTCATTGAATGTCTCAGCAAAATTACAAAATCAAGCCGTCATCTGCTGGGGCTGATTAATGAAGTGCTGGATATGGCACGTATTGAAAGTGGAAAAATGACGCTGGCACAGGAGGATTTCAATCTGCCAGATCTGGTGGATAATCTTATAACACTCACAAAACCGGTGATTGATGAACATAAACATAATTTTGATATACATATTAATCACATTGAACATGAGGATGTCTGCGGTGATAGTCTGAGGATTCAGCAGGTGTTTGTGAATCTGATGAGTAATGCGATCAAGTATACACCGGATGGTGGGAATATTATTTTTTCCATAGAGGAAAAGCCAAATGGATTTTCAGAGCTTGGATGCTATGAATTTACGATTGAGGATAATGGAATCGGTATGTCACCGGAATTCCAGAAAATCATGTTTGATCCTTTCAGTCGCGCAGATGATCACCGGACAACCAGAGTTCAGGGAACTGGTCTGGGAATGGCGATCAGCAGAAATATTGTTAATCTGATGAATGGTAATATTAAAGTGGAGAGCACCTTACATAAGGGAACCAGAATTACGGTAACGATTTACCTGGAGCTTCAGGAAAAAGAAAAAGCACAGGACAAAAATCTGATGAATCTTCCTGTTCTGGTTGTGGATGATGATAAGACATGCTGTGAAAGTACAGTTGCCACACTGAAAGAAATCGGTATTACAGGTGAATGGGTTCTCTCCGGCAGAGAAGCCGTTGAGCGTTGTTATGCACACCACGAGTTGAAGTGCGATTATTTTGCTGTTATTCTGGACTGGAAGATGCCGGATATGGATGGAATAGAAACTGCCAGACAGATCCGGAAGCGTATAGGTAAAGAGATTACCATCATTGTACTGACATCTTATGAATTCAGCGAGATTGAAGAAGAAGCAAAGGCTGCAGGTGTAGATGCTTTTATTGCAAAACCGCTGTTCCGTTCCAGGCTGACGGCAACATTGCGGCAGTTTACTTCGGACAGAAAAGAAAAAGCAGCAAGAAATTATCTGCAGAAGCTGTCAGAAGCAGATTATACAGGAAAAAGAATTCTGGTGGTTGATGATAATGAGTTAAACAGAGAAATTGCTGTTGAAATTTTACAGATGACAGGGGCAGAAGTGGAAACAGCAGAAAATGGAAAAGCTGCAGTTGAAAAAGTGGAAGTTTCTCCGAAAGGCTTGTATGATCTTGTTTTTATGGATATCCAAATGCCTGTCATGAATGGCTATGAGGCAACCGCAGCGATCAGGAGCCTTCCGGGTGAACAGGGAAAACTGCCGATCGTTGCCATGACTGCCAATGCTTTTGCAGAAGATGTACAGCTGGCAAAAAACACAGGCATGAATGGACATATCGCAAAACCGCTGGATATGAATAAGCTGAATGATGTCCTGGAAAGCTGGCTGTAATTGATTCCCGATTATTGAATTAATGATTTTAGCAGGAAAGAATGAGGAAAATACGAGTATGAAAAAGGCAAAACATTATCTGATAGCTTTATTGTCAGGGGTGCTTGTGGCAACTACTGTTTTGTCTGGCTGTGGACAATCTGAAAAAGCAGTATCTGAAAATGATGATCACCTTACTGTGTATCTGTGGGAAAATCGTTTAATGAAAAATATTGTACCCTATATCTATGAGCAGTTTCCGGATCAGGATATTGAGTTTATTACCGGCAACAATGATACCGATTTATACAGCTATTTTGAAGAACATGGTGAACTGCCGGATATCATAACTGTACGTCGATTCTCAGGAACAGATGCACAGAATCTGGAGCCGTATCTTATGGATTTTGCTTCTTATGATGTGGTTTCCAGGTATTACTCCTATGCATTGCAATATTATAAAAACTCAAAAGATGAGATTCAGTGGCTTCCTATCTGCGGTATGCCGCAGACGATTATTGCCAACAAGACATTGTTTGAGCAGTTCGGGATCAAGATACCGGAAAATTATAAGGAATATGCACAGGCGTGCCAGCAGTTTTATGATAATGGTATAAAACCTTATTCCCTGGATCTTGCAGAAGACTGGTCTGCTCATGAGGTGATCCAGACAGGTGCAATCGGTGAATTCATGAGTCTGGATGGAATCGAATGGAGAAGCTCAGCTGAAAGTGCATCAGGGGATATTGCGTTTGATGATGCGTTATGGAAACGTATTTTTTCAGAAACCAATACATTTTTGAAGGACTCACATTTTACAAGTGATGATATTAGCGTCGATATTAATACTGCAGCGCAGATGTTCCTTGAGGGAAAAGCAGCAATGTTTCATGGTTATCCGGCACTTATGCAGGAATATCAGGAACAGATGGATGCAGAATTAACCCGTATACCGTTTTTTTCACAGATTTCGGATGAAGCTTTTATAAATATGACCCCTTCTCTGAATATTGCATTCAACAAAGACCTGGAAAAAGATCAGGAAAAACTGGACCTGGCATTCGATGTCCTGGATCGTATGATTTCAAAAGAAGGACAAACGCTGATTGCAGAAGGAAAGGGTGTAATTTCATTAAATGTAGATGTTCCAAACATGATGGAAGATGTACCTGGCCTTGAAGATGAAATTAATAATAATTCTGTTTATATCCGATATTCTGCTCAAAAATCATTTGATGCCAGCCTTAAGGCTGTTCACGGATTATTGTCAGGGGAAATGGATGAAACACAGGCGTATGATGCTTTTCGCAGCACAATGAACAGTAAGGATTCAAAAGAAAAAAACACAGTAAATTTTAAAAATGAATATTCTATTTCACTAAATGATAAAAACGGTCGTGATGCGGCATCTTCTATTTTAACTACGATCAGAGAAGAAAATGATGCTCAGCTGGCTTTGGTACCATATTATTATTTTACTTCTTCCATTTACAAAGGGGAGTGCACCGGCAGCCGGGTTGCTTTGATGACAGCAAAAAGTTCAGATGCACCATTATATCTGGCAAAAATCAATGGCAAAGAGGTTTATGAACTTGCGGAGAAATATCTTGCTGATTCTGATGAGAAATTTCATGTAACCAATAAATATGAATTACCAATTGCATCCGGTATGAAAATAATCGTCAGTCAGGAGGAAAACGGATTCTCATTACAGGACATAGAAGTAAATAAGAAAAAAACAGACAAAGACAAGGAGTACTCTATTCTTCTTACAGACACCACAATGTCTGTTTTGAAAAAAATAAATCCGGAATGTGAGATCAGGCAGCTTAAGGACACAACATTATCAAGTGCATGGACTGCAGCAATGGCAAACGGACAGCAACCGTCAGCACCGGAAGATTATATAGAGGTTGAAAAATAAAAGTGGGAAAAGAACAAGTGATAACAAAAAGAAAAAAGATCATAGTACCATTGTTTTTTTTAATTCTTATACTTTTAAGCTTAATTTTTGTAAAGCTCCTTTTGAACAGGATGAACAGCTATATCGCGGAAAACGGGAAAAGCAGTATGGGAGCTGTTGTTGAACAGATACAGCAGACCTATGATCTGCAGGTGAATGGATACTACAGCCAGCTGCATTTGCTTGAGGATTCTCTTATTCAAGAGGAAGTGAGATCTATTGAACTGGATAGAAACAAGAAGTTCTTTGAGGCATGGCAGAAAGAATCTGAAAGTACACTTATATTTCTCCAGGAAAATGGAAAGGCAATAACCACTGATGGAACAAAACTTCGGGTTGACATGCCAAGTAAACTTTTGTTGGATTTGAGGAACGGATATAATATTGGAAAATTGGTTTCTCTTGATTACAACCAGAAGAAAAAAGATGGTTATCTGGTTGCAATTCCATGTCAGGAATATACGATTAATGGGGAAACTTATACGGCAATTGGAACCTTGTATGATCATTCAAAATTAGATTCCATGTTAAGTGTGAAAAGCTATAACGGGAATGCGTATCTGTTTATGCTGGATAACGACGGAAATATTACTTATACAAATCAGAAAGAAGATAAATTTTTTAGGAACTATTTTTTGTTAAAGCATTTAAAAGGAGATCAGGCTATCACTGAGGAAGAGGCTGATTCTCTTCAAAAAAAGCTGGATGGCAGAGAACAGGGGGTAGAACTTCTGGGAAGTGACAAACCTTACTATCTGGGATACTGTCCGATAGAAAATAATAACACCATGCTGATCTGTATTGTAGAAAAGAGTGTTGTAGATAATGTACTGAAAGATTATCAGAAAACAATAGGATTTACAACATTACTCATGGCAGGTTTTATACTTTTGCTTTTTGCCGGATTATTCTGCAGTATTTCCAGACGCAGTCTTGCTGAGCAAAAAGCTGAATATGAAAAAAGAAATAATGAGATTCAGACGCAGGCAATGAAGGAAATGGAGGAGTCCAATAAAAAACTGAAAAAAGCAAAGGACATTACAACGGAAGCCTTGCAGACAGCTGAAAATGCAAATAAGGCGAAAACAGATTTCCTGTCCAATATGTCACATGATATTCGTACACCAATGAATGCAATTATCGGTATGACGTCATTGATTAGACATGATGCAGGCAATAAAGCGAAAGTAATAGAGTATGCAGATAAAATAGATATTTCATCACAGCATCTGTTAGGAATCATTAATGATATTCTGGATATGAGTAAGATAGAAGCAGGAAAAACAGTTTTTAAATATACAGACTTTTCCATGCCAGATCTTATTGAGGAACTCAATACGATATTTCAGCCACAGATTGCTGAAAGAAATCAGACTCTTATGGTCATAAAAGAAAACATCCGGCATGAGTGGGTAAATGGAGATCAGGTTCATCTGATGCAGATTTTCAGCAACCTGCTTTCTAATGCAGTGAAGTACACGCAGGAAGGTGGAAAAATTCAGTTTCTGGTAGAAGAATGTGAGACAAAGTCATCTGTCTATGCAAAGTACCGTTTCTTAGTCAGCGATAATGGCATGGGAATGTCGGCAGATTTCAAAGAGACGATCTTTGATCCGTTTACCCGTGCTGAAGGTTCTGTGACTAATAAGATACAGGGAACCGGTCTGGGAATGGCTATTACCAGAAACCTGGTTGAAGCAATGGGAGGCACCATAGATGTGGAGAGTGAACTGGGACAGGGAAGCTGTTTTGAGGTTCTCATAGATCTGAGAATTGCAGAGGATAGATCTGTTTCCTCAACAGTACAGGAAGAAAAGAATGAACAGAATGATAATATCTTTCAAGGAATGAGATTCCTGTGTGCGGAGGATAATGAGCTGAATGCAGAAATTCTGACGGAACTGTTAAAGATTGAGGGGGCAGAATGTACCATCTGTGAAAATGGTGAAGAGATTTTGAAGACATTTGAAAAGTCTGCACCAGGGGATTATGACATGATCCTGATGGATGTGCAGATGCCTGTTATGAATGGTTATGAGGCAACGAAGGCAATCCGCAGAAGTTCTCATGAGTTGGCAAAGAAGATTCCGATTATTGCAATGACCGCCAATGCATTCTCGGAGGATATTCAGCATTCTCTGGCAGCCGGTATGAATGCGCATGTTTCAAAACCGGTTGAGATGAGGGTACTGGAAAAGACGATCAGAAGCATAAAAACCGGTGGGGGGGCGAAACTCAAGGCATTAATCAATAACCACTAAAAATAATAATATTATTAATCATAGAGTGTATGGATTCAAATTCCATATGCTCTTTTTTTTACTTAATTTCAGGAAAAATGCAAAAAATTCAAAAAGATTGCTTTTGACCACTGTAAAACAGGCTCTGAGCGTTTCGTTATATGAAGGGATAATTTTTCTTTCGTATTTCAAAGAAAAGAGGATAAAGAAATGTCAGAAAAAAGATGTTATACAGTTCA
>NZ_JAAIUN010000044.1:0-18781 GCF_013317245.1 Blautia sp. MSK.20.85 | reverse complement strand
TTTCGGAGTGATCCGGAACCTGCTGTTTTTGGGTGTATATACTGTTGTTTTATGTGAGGTTATTTTGTCGGTTTTCGTGGTTTTATGGGGGATGTGCTTGTTTTTAGGAGAACGTTATATTATAATAAGGGCAAGTGACAGAAAATACGAAATTATGTTGTTGGGAGGCTGTAATGGGAAATACAGTAACGATCTGTTTTGCAAATAATAAGGGCGGCAGCGGAAAGTCCACCAGCTGTTCCAATGTGGGAGCGGCACTGGCCGGCATGGGTAAGAAGGTACTGATGGTAGACGGTGATATGCAGCTGAATCTTTCCCTTTCTTTTTTTTCGGAGGAAGAAGTGCTTGAGATGGCAGCAGGGGAAAAGAATCTCTACTATGCTATCGGTCATCAGTCGGATCTCAGCGATTTTATCGTGCATACGAAGTATGAGAATCTGGATCTGGTTCCGTCGTCTACGCTGATGAGCTCCGTGGAATATGAGCTTTTTACAAAATGGCAGAGAGAGTTTATCCTGCGGAAATGTCTGCAGAAGGTTAAAGATTCCGGAGTGTACGATTACATTCTCATTGATGCACCGCCTACTCTTGGCGGCTGGGTGATGAATATTTTATGTGCATCCGATTATGTTCTTGTTCCGGTAGAGGCAAGTCCGTGGGGTATGTTTGGTCTTGCAAATATGTTTGATTTCCTCAATGAAGTCAGGGAGATCGCTCCGGATTTAAAGGTTTTGGGAATCGTAGTAACCAAGGCAGATGCCAGAAAGAATTATTTCAAACAGACTATGGAAACACTGAAAGAAATGGAAGGAATCTATCTTTTCGAATCTTTTATCCGTGTAGACAGCTCCATCGAATGGTCCCAGGACAGCAGTGAACCAGTTGTGGAGTTCAAAAAAAGCAGCCGCAGCGCAAAAGAGTACATAGCATTGGCAGAGGAGGTAATGAATCGTGTCAGTAGGTAAAGCAAGCATCGCAAGAGCAGTAAATGCAGAAAAAGCATCCAAAACAGAAACAAAAACAGAGGTAAAAGAGGCTGAGGTTAAAGCAGCAGAGAAGCCGTCAGAGGTAAAAGCTGAAACAGCTGAAAAAGCGGCAGAAAAAACTACAGCAAAGAAAACAGCAGCCAAAGCTCCTGCAAAGAAGACCACAGCAAAGAAAGCAGCCGCAACAAAAACAACAGCAAAGAAAACCACTACCAGAAAAACAACAGCACGTAAAACCGCAGCAAAGAAAACAGCTGCAGCAGAAACAACAGGAACTGTAGCCCAGAACGTGATCAGCGGAGGAAACGCCGACGAACTCCAGGCCAAATTCCTCACCCCAAAGAAAGATGAGCCGGACAACAACCAGCCAGTAGGAATTAAAGACGAGCTTCCGGTTTATCTGCTGTAATCTTTGATTGAATTTTTTGAAAAGATAGTAATTGACAAATAAAAAGACTGCTATATATCTATATCACTATTGATAAGGTATACAGCAGCCTTTTATTTTGCCCTATAAAAATCTCAGTGGGACAGCGAAGCGCCTCCCTCGTATCTTTCTACATATTGTAATACGCAGCATACAATCCATTCTTCTCAAGCAGCTCAGCATGTGTACCGCGTTCAGCGATACCCTCCTCCGTGATCACAATGATCTCATCCGCATCACGGATCGTAGAAAGCCGGTGCGCGATCGTAATGGTAGTACGATTTTTTGAAAGTTCCTCCAGACTCTTCTGAATCCAACGTTCGCTTTCGTTATCCAGAGCGCTGGTGGCCTCATCCAGGATCAGGATCGGAGGATTCTTAAGGAATACACGTGCAATGGAAATCCGCTGCTTCTGTCCGCCGGAAAGGCGTGTGCCACGTTCTCCGACATAAGTGTCGTATTTATCCGGAAGCTCCATGATAAAGTCATGGATACTCGCACATTTGGCGGCTTTGATGATCTCTTCATCGGAAGCTCCGGGCTTTCCGTAGGCAATATTATCCTTGATGGTTCCATCAAAAAGATAGACATCCTGCTGTACCATACCGATCTGGCTTCGAAGGCTCTTAAGAGTCAGCCCGCGGATATCCTTTCCGTCTACAGTAATGGAACCGCCGGTCACATCATAAAATCTGGGCAGGAGAGAGCAGATCGTGGTTTTTCCGCTTCCGGAAGGTCCCACCAGGGCAATGGATTTTCCTGCCGGGATATCAATAGAGATATCGGAAAGCACAGGAGTTTCATCATCGTTGTAATGAAAAGAAACATGGTCGTAACGCACATGTCCTTTCACGTCCGTAAGCTCCGCAGCGTTGTCTGCATCCCTGATCTCGGATTCTGTTTCCATCACATCCAGGAATCTTCGGAAACCGGAAAGTCCCTTCTGCATCATTTCCACAAGTTCCACCAGGATCTGGATGGGGCTGATAAAGATTCCGATATACAGGGCATACATGGCAAGATCTGCAGTTTGCATTTCACCCTGGGCGATCAGATATCCGCCATAAACCAGAGTTACCAGATACATCATTCCCTGGAAGAAAAGATTGGAGCTCATGAAACTTCCCATGCAGTGGTAGTTATCCCTTTTGGAAACAAGGAACGCCTCGTTGCTTTTCTTAAATTTCTCACGCTCAATGTCCTCATTTGCGAAGGACTGCACAACACGGATTCCGGAAAGGGTATCCTGAAGACTTGCGTTCACATCACCGATCTTACGACGGTTTTCCATGAAGGTTTCCTGCATTTTTGCATTCTGGCGGAAAGAAAAAACAAACATCACGATCACCAGGAGGATCAGCGGCAGTGCAAGTTTTTTGTTGATAAAGAACAGGAAGATAAAAGCACCGACAATTTTTACCAGAGAGATAAAAAGATTCTCAGGTCCATGATGTGCAAACTCGGAAATGTCAAAAAGGTCACTGACCAGCTTACTCATCATCTGACCGGAATTATTCCTGCTGTAATAGGAAAAAGACAGCTCCTGGTAATGGTCAAAAAGCTCCCGGCGCATATCACGTTCCATCTTTGCACCCATCATATGTCCCTGATAGGTTACATAATATTTGCAGAGACTCTGCACAATGTACATAACAAAAAGAGAAGCTGCAATCACAGGGAGGGCATGAAGAATAATATCCTTATCCTGTGTAAAGAGAGTTTTTGTCATAGTACGAAGAATCTGGGGATAAGCAAGATCTACCAGACTGATAACGGCTGCACAGATCAGGTCAATAAAAAAGACCGCTTTGTACGGGCCGTAGTAGTGGATGAATTTCTTGATGGTATTCATCGGAAAAGTACCTCCGTTTTTATGAAATGTATAGTGTTGTCTGGGCAAAAAACATTGCTGCCGGACATTCTATGTTCATCTTATCATAAGTAAGAATAAAGTCAAGATAAGTGAATTTCAGGTCTGTTTCGTTTCTGCATACTTTCTGAGAATAGAAGCTATATGGCTGCTGTTCACAGGGAATATTCCACGAGGGATTGCTGGCAACGGAGCGGATAGTGATATGAGGAGATATATTTTTGGGAAAAAATCAAATTACTCCTTGACACAGAAGAACAAAACCCGTATAGTGTATTTCAGATTTGGTGTGTAACTGATAAGCAGGCATTAACCAGTCATAAATGTTATTATTTTTTATTTGACGTTTATGGGGGTTGGTGTCTTTTTTTTGTTGCCCACTTAAAAGATTCCCTCTCCAGAACGTCGAAAGAAAAGGAGAGAGAAAACATGAAAGACAAGATTTTCGGAGTTTTGCAGCGTGTGGGACGTTCCTTTATGCTCCCCATCGCAATCCTTCCTGTGGCAGGCCTGCTTCTTGGATTCGGCAGTTCTTTCACAAATGAGACGACCATTGCAACTTACGGACTTGAGAAGATCCTGGGAGACGGAACCATCTTAAATGCACTCCTGATCATCATGAACAAAGTCGGAAGTGCGGTATTTGATAACCTGCCTTTAATCTTTGCAGTAGGTGTTGCCATTGGTATGGCAAAAAAGGAGAAAGAGGTAGCGGCTCTTTCCGCACTGATCGCTTACTTCGTTATGAACGTAGCCATCAATGGTATGCTGGTAGTAAATGGTAAGATCACAGCAGACGGACAGATCGCAAAAAGCGTTCTGGAAGGTACCGTAACTTCTGTCTGCGGCATCCAGTCCTTACAGATGGGTGTGTTTGGCGGTATTATCGTCGGCCTTGGTGTTGCGGCACTGCATAACCGTTTTCATAAGATCGTGCTTCCCAATGCACTTTCTTTCTTTGGCGGTTCCAGATTCGTGCCGATCATTTCTACCATTGTATACATGTTTGTGGGAATTCTGATGTATTTCATATGGCCGGTAGTCCAGAACGGTATTTATGCGCTGGGCGGCCTTGTGACAGGCAGCGGTTATATCGGAACCCTGATCTTTGGTATTATCAAACGTGCGCTGATCCCGTTCGGACTTCACCACGTATTTTATATGCCGTTCTGGCAGACAGCTGTTGGCGGAACCATGGAGGTTGCAGGCCAGATGGTACAGGGCGGACAGAATATTTTCTTCGCCCAGCTTGCGGATTCTGCACATGTAGCCCATTTCAGCGCAGACGCAACAAGATATTTCTCCGGAGAATTTATTTTCATGATCTTCGGTCTTCCGGGAGCAGCACTTGCCATGTACCGCTGTGCAAAGCCTGAGAAGAAAAAAGCGGCAGGCGGACTTCTTCTTTCCGCAGCCCTTGCATGTATGCTTACAGGAATCACAGAGCCACTGGAGTTCTCCTTCCTGTTTGTAGCTCCTGCATTGTTTGCAGTACAGGTTGTTCTTGCAGGTGCGGCTTATATGATCGCGCATATGCTGAACATTGCAGTAGGACTTACTTTCTCCGGCGGTTTCCTGGATCTGTTCCTGTTCGGAATCCTTCAGGGAAATGCAAAGACAAGCTGGCTGAGAATCATCCCGGTTGGTATTATTTACTTCATTCTTTACTATGTGATCTTCACTTTCCTGATCAAAAAGTTCGACTTCAAGACTCCGGGACGTGAAGATGACGATACAGAAACAAAGCTTTATACAAAAGCAGATGTCAATGCAAGAAAAGAAGCCGGAAAATCCGGTGAAGCAGCAGGAAATACTTCTAAAGATCCGGTAAGTGAAGCCATCACAGCCGGTCTTGGCGGAAAGAAAAACATCAGCGATGTGGACTGCTGTGCAACAAGACTTCGTATCACGGTTCACGATGCGGCAAGAGTCAATGACGACATTCTGAAAACCACAGGCTCCAGAGGAATCGTGAAAAAAGGCCAGGGTGTCCAGATCATCTACGGACCACAGGTAACCGTGATCAAATCCAAACTGGAGGATTATCTGGAGACTGTGCCAAATGAGTATTTTGAAAGTGCAGAGAATGCGGATGCAGACAGCACGGGAGATCAGAGTCAGTCTGCAGCACGTACAGCAAATGATCAGAATATGCAGCAGTCAGCAGCCGGTGACAGCCAGAAGGCAGGAAGCACAGGCGAGACTGCTCAGAACGCAGGCCAGACATCCACAGCCAGCGCAGCTCAGTCAGAGAAAAAAGTTCTGAGAACAGCCATCGTCTACAGCCCGGTAACCGGTATCGCTGCAGATCTTTCCACAGCGCCGGATGAAGGCTTTGCGGAAGGAATGATGGGAGAAGGTGCCGTAGTCACACCGAAGGATCCGGTGATCTGTGCTCCGGAAGACGGCGAGGTAGAGTTTATTTTTGACACAAAACATGCTATCGGATTCCAGACAGATACAGATCTTCCTATGCTCCTCCATATCGGCATTGACACTGTAAAGCTGGAAGGAAAAGGCTTCGAGATCCTGGTAGAGCAGGGACAGCATGTAAAAAAAGGCGAGCCGTTGATGAAGATTGACATCCCGTATCTTACAGAAAACGCTCCGTCCTTATGTTCTCCGATCCTTTGCACAGAGATCGAGGATGATCAGAGAGTACGCCTTCTTGCCAATGGAGAGATCAAGGCAGGAGAGCCGTTGTTCGCAGTAGAGACTGTGGAAGAATAGGAAATTTTTCAGCAATAATATAGAAGATTGGTTTTGTGAAAAGCGCGCCTAATGCCCGGGCGCGCTTTTCCTGTGGTAAAGAAAATAACTGTCTGTCAGAAGGGCTTTACACAAAAGAAAGATTCTGTTACGATAAAGAAAATCAACAGCTGCAGACAAAAATGTCAACTGAAAATCCGGGGCAGACAGTGGTAGAATGTGGAAAAGCAGCAGGATATATAAAGATGGTGGGGAAAAAAGATGTACAGAGTGAGCAAGGTATTGAACAATAACGGCATCATTGCCATAAATATGGAAGAAAACCAGGAATATGTACTTCTGGGAAAAGGTGTGGGATTTGGAAAGAAGGTCAGCCAGCGTTTTGAGATGCCTTCAGGCTGTACCCTTTATAGACTGGCGCAGGAGACAGAACGTGGCTCGGCAAAAGAGCTGGCAAAAAGTGTGGCGCCGGAATTCCTTGAGATTGCAGACGAGATCTTAAGAGAAGCGGAGAAAACTTTCGGGGATACCATAGATAAGGGAATCCTGTTTCCGCTTGCAGACCATATTTCTTTTGCAGTGGGGCGTATCCGGAACCATGAGCAGATCAGCAATCCCCTGACGGATGATATCAAGGTGCTTTTTTACAGCGAATTCAAGGTGGCGGAAGTTCTGAAGAAGATCCTGAAAGAGCGGATGGATATTGAGATCGATGATCATGAGGTGGGATATGTGGCCCTCCACATTCACTCCGCACTTGGAGATGAGAAGGTGTCCGTTGCCATGCAGACAGCAAGAACAGTCCGGGAATGCATCGCCATGATCGAGATGGCTACAGGAAAAAAGATTGATGTTATCTCTCTGTCCTACAATCGTATGATGAATCACATCAAATATATGGTAGCCCGTGTCTCCACAGGGGAGACACTGAAACTGGATATGAATGATTATATAGAAGAAAAATATCCGGAATCCTACAGGATCGCAGAAGATGTCTGCGAGAGCTTGGGGAAAAGTCTTGGCAAAAAGCTGGATCCCATCGAGATCGGATATCTTGCCATGCATATCGAGCGTACGGTGGAGCAATAAATGCAAAAAATGCAAATTGCTGATTACTGGTCAATCGCGTTCATGGTCATACAGCAATGGGGAAGGCGGATAACTGATCCGGTACAGATATTTACACAATAAATTCAATGGCTTTTTTGACAGCAGTACTCATGGTAGTACTGCTGTTTGTGACTAAGCAGACTTCCCTTTGTGGAAGGGGCTCCTTAAGCTGAAGGGCAAAAACCTTCCCGTCATCGATCACTTCCCGGGCAAGAGGTTCCGGATAAAAACCAATTCCCAGATTGTGGACGATCATGGGAAGAACCTGGTCTGTAGTTGCAGCTTCAATGTCCGGATGAAAAGAGACACGGTTTTCCATAAAGTAATTCATATACATTTCTCTGGTGCTGGTCCCTTCCGCAAGACCTACAAAAGGCAGATCCTGAAGTTCATGGATGCTGATGGGGGCAGTGGTCAGATCCCTGTACTTGCTTCCGCACACAAGAATCTCCCGGTAACGCAGGAGGCTTTTTTTCTGTAAAGGCTTGCGGATGGAGATCGGAGTAGTGACAATGGCGAAATCCACTGCATAATTTTTAAGTGCCTGCACAGCCTGGGGAGTAGAATGGTTGAAAAGGCGCAGGCGCACATGAGGATATTGTTCGCGGAACAGCTCCAGTTTTTCCAGAAGGATCAGACGCAGGGCATTTTCACTGGCACCGATGGAAACCAGGCCATGCTCCAGTTCTCCGTTCTGGCGAATCTCCTCCTCACCGATAGAAAGCTGTTCAAAAGCCAGGGCAACGTGTTCGTAGAGCTGGCGGCCTTCCGGCGTAAGTGCGATCCCCTTGTTGGAGCGGAGAAAAAGAGTGCATTTCAGCTCCTGCTCCAGATTGTTCATACAGCGTGTGATATTTGGCTGGTTGTTATGAAGAGCCCGTGCTGCCTTGGTAAAACTTTTATACTGGGCTACAAAATAAAAGATCCGGTAGTAGTCGTAAGTGATCATGTATAGTCTCCGTCCTGTGATATGATTTTAATATGTTTACGATATTAATAATACTTTTTACATTTGCTTCTGAGCAAACTATAATACACCCGAGGAAAAAAATCAATGACAGGAGTGATTTAGAGTGGTTTCAGGAGGCAGAAAGCTGCAGAACGCAGACCGGCAGATGTCAGAAGCTTTTATCACAAGTGTATTTCTGGCAATGTCCGGCGGATTTCAGGATGCCTACACATACTTTACAAGAGATGAGGTGTTTTCCAACGCCCAGACGGGCAACGTGGTTCTGATGAGCCAAAATTTTATGACAGGACAGTGGGGAGACGGTTTAAGGTACCTGTTCCCTGTTTTAGCCTTTGCCATTGGTGTTGTAGCGGCGGAGCGAATCCAGAATACCTTTAAATATGCAAAAAAACTTCACTGGAGGCAGATGATCCTGCTGATCGAGATCCTGATCCTTTTTGCGGTGGGATTTATGCCGGGAGAATTGGATATGCTGGCAACCGTACTGGTATCCTTTTCCTGCGCCATGCAGGTACAGACCTTCCGGAAGGTGGGCGGTTATTCCTATGCAAGCACTATGTGCATCGGAAATTTACGAAGCGGCACGGCGGCGTTGTCCGTGTATTGTCGTGAAAAACGTCCGGAACAGCTGAAGCAGGCTCTTTATTATTTCGGAATAATTTTCTTTTTTGCCATTGGAGCCGGTGGCGGAGGAAATCTGTCCATGAGGCTGGGGATCCCGGCAATCTGGGTATCGGATGTTTTGCTTCTGATCAGCTTTATTCTGATGTTTTCCAGTAAACATAGAGATTAGAAAGGGTGAGGAATTGTGGAAAACAGCACATTATTCCCAAGAGAGGAAAAGGCGGAGCTTTTATTTGAAAAGATCCTGAAGGATCCGGAGGCGTGCAGACGGCTGACGGAGACCTTCTATGAATCCATGGATGCGGATACAGACATAGAATGCGGATATCTTCCTCCGGAAAAATTCGCCTATGCATTGCTGGACGCATATAAAAACCGTGATCTGACAGCTCTCCTTATGGCAATCTGCCAGAACAGTATGTTTGATCTTCTGCGAAATTCTTTTCTGGCACCGTTCAGGTTCAATGCAGATGGACAGGAGAATCCGGTGTTTCTCACAGATGAAAAAGGAAATTTTCTGCGGGAAAAGGGAATTCATGTAAGTGACAGGGATTACGACCGGTTCCGCAGGATATACAGGGAGAAGCAGGGCGTAAAGATGTATCTGGCGTATGGCTACCGGAAGCGCCATGCCTATGATGAAGATACCATGGAAGTAGAAGAGTACAAAATGGGCGAACATATCGGTGTGCTGCTGGTGTATGAGCTTCCGGACAGCGTAAGGGAAAAGGAAACGGAGGCACAGGCCTATGCGGCTGTATGGGATATCATGATGGCAATTCAGAAGAAGCTTCCAAGAGCTTTTGTGTATTATGGGCAGGATTCTGTGGAGGATGGTGGCAAACGTTATGACGGACTGGGAGTTTTTCTACCCATCCATAAATTTGCGGACCGCCTGGAAAAAATGATCGGGATCGCTGATGAGATCGTAATGAAATAGAGTGTATAAAAAAGGACTGCTTTTGTATTGCTCCGGTTATCAGAAAGATAGCTGATGACCGGAAGCTACAGAAAGCAGTCCTTTTTGTATGCCCATCAGGTGCAGTAGCGGAACATTTTGTCCGTAAGGATCCTGGCGAAAATAAGGCCCAGGGGAAGAGCAACGATGATCAGGATCGCAGCTGCAAACCAGGAGGCGGAAACATTCAGGGACATGATCCCCAGATTGTAGATCGCCCGGTAGAGATAAAGTCCGGGAACCATGATCACAATGGATGGCACGGTAATGGAAATCCTGGGATATCCCACTTTTGTTTTAATGAGGGAGGCCAGAAGTCCGGCTGTCAGTGCTCCGAAAAAAGCCGCGGCAGCAGGTGGGAAACCGGCAAGATCAACAAGCTCCAGACGTAAAGTGTTGGACAGTGCGCCGATGAAGGCGGCAGCTGCGGCTAGACGGACAGGGCTGTTGAACATGACCGAAAAGCCGAATACCCCGCAGAAGCTTGCCAGAAGCCGGAACAGGATCCTCTGAGCTGCCGAAAGCTCCAGAGGCAGGAAATCTACAGGCTTCAGATGAAGAAGCAGTGCCATCAGCCAGGCAGAGACAGCAGCCACCATTACAACAATAATGGCGTAGGCCAGTCGTTCCAGACCGGAACGCATATCCAGCTTGGCAAGGTCGATCCCGCTTGTGATAAACGGAAAGCCCGGAATGATAAACAGCATGGAACAGATGTATCCGGCCTCATGCTGGACGGAAATGTGGAACAGAAGCTCTGCCAGCTTCAGGAAGCCTGCATATACAAGACAGGCTGAGGAAACAGAAACTGCAATGCACATAAACAGAGTAAAATGATGCTTGCCAAGCTTGCAGCGGATGGCGTTTCCGATGCCTGCGCCTGCAAAAGCCAGGATCATTTCCAGCGGGCCACCGCCCAGAAGAAAAGTAAATGCACCACAGGCCAGTGCAGAAGCTAGTCCCAGGGCGGCAGGGGAATAAAGCCCGTGGATCCGCTCGATCTCATCTAACTGACTGTGCAGTGCTTCACCGCTCATATGGATACCCTCCGCAGGAAAATCACTGACAAAATGTTCCAGCCTGTTCAGTCTGGAAGTATTTACGCCGGTGGTAGTCAGACTAAGTGCATGGGAAAAACTGCTCTCACCGTCAAAGCAGGTGTAGCTTATGGACATCAGTCCGATATCTGCGGAGCAGGTGATACCAAGTGCTTCTGACAATGTATTCATGGAACTCCGTACCCGCCAAGCACCGGTCCCACAGGAGAGAAGCATCATGCCTGTACGGCCGATCAGGGAAGCTTTTTCGGAAAGAGAAGCCTCGGTGATGGGCTGGCTGTTCCTGGCGCTTACGTAGTTGTGCCAGGGGATTTTCATATGATTACGTTTAACCGGAATATCTGACACAGAAATCACTTCTTTCTATATATTAAAATCATATAGTTGCTATTATAAATATATATAATAACTATAATCAGATATATTGTAGCCATTATTCTGAAAAAGTCAAGTATAGATGGAGTAAAATCTGACAGTACCAAAACGTCACTGTTAAAGATTTATCATTTTTTTGCGGAAAATGAATTTTTTTGGTTGCTTTTACGTACAATTTATGTATAATTGTGGATAGGGATGTTGGAATGACCAATTCCTATGGCAGGATGACGAGAACCTGCAAGAGTAGGTGGCTATCATAATTACTATTAAAGAAGAGAGGTAAATGTTAAGATGGCAAAAATCGATTTAACAAAGTATGGTATTACCGGAACAACTGAGATCGTGTACAATCCTTCTTACGAGACATTATTCGAGGAAGAGACCAAACCAGAGCTTGAGGGATTTGAGAAAGGTCAGGTCAGCGAGCTTGGTGCTGTCAACGTAATGACAGGTATCTACACAGGACGTTCCCCTAAAGACAAATATATCGTTATGGATGAGAACTCCAAAGACACAGTTTGGTGGACATCCGATGAGTACAAAAACGATAACCATCCGGCAACTCAGGAAGCATGGGCTGCAGTTAAAGATCTTGCTAAGAAAGAGCTTTCCAACAAGAGACTTTTCGTAGTAGATGCATTCTGCGGAGCTAACAAAGATACACGTATGGCTATCCGTTTCATCGTTGAGGTTGCTTGGCAGGCACACTTCGTAACAAACATGTTCATTCAGCCAACAGCTGAGGAGCTTGAGAACTTTGAGCCAGATTTCGTTGTTTACAACGCATCCAAGGCTAAAGTTGAGAACTACAAAGAGCTGGGTCTTAACTCTGAGACAGCTGTAATGTTCAACATTACAAGCCGTGAGCAGGTTATCGTAAATACATGGTACGGCGGAGAGATGAAGAAAGGTATGTTCTCCATGATGAACTACTATCTGCCGCTTAAGGGCATCGCTTCCATGCACTGCTCTGCAAACACAGACCTTAACGGAGAGAACACAGCAATCTTCTTCGGTCTTTCCGGAACAGGTAAAACAACACTTTCCACAGATCCTAAGCGTCTCCTGATCGGTGATGACGAGCACGGCTGGGATGACAACGGAGTATTCAACTTCGAGGGTGGATGCTACGCTAAGGTTATCAACCTTGACAAAGAGTCTGAGCCGGACATCTACAATGCGATCAAGAGAAACGCTCTTCTTGAGAACGTAACACTTGATAAAGATGGAAAGATCGACTTCGCTGACAAGAGCGTAACAGAGAACACACGTGTTTCCTACCCGATCAACCACATCGAGAACATCGTTCGCCCGGTATCTTCTGCACCGGCAGCTAAAGAAGTTATCTTCCTGTCCGCAGATGCATTCGGCGTACTTCCTCCAGTATCTATCCTGACACCGGAGCAGACACAGTACTACTTCCTTTCCGGATTCACAGCTAAACTTGCTGGTACAGAGCGTGGAATCACAGAGCCTACTCCTACATTCTCCGCTTGCTTCGGACAGGCATTCCTTGAGCTTCACCCGACAAAATATGCTGAGGAGCTCGTTAAGAAAATGGAGAAGAGCGGTGCGAAAGCATACCTCGTTAACACAGGATGGAACGGAACTGGAAAACGTATCTCCATCAAAGATACTCGTGGTATCATCGATGCTATCCTTGACGGATCTATTCTTAAAGCTCCGACAAAGAAGATCCCATTCTTCAACTTCGAGGTTCCGACAGAGCTTCCAGGCGTAGATCCTGCAATCCTTGACCCACGTGACACATATGCAGACGCTGCAGAGTGGGAGACAAAGGCTAAAGATCTTGCTGCAAGATTCGTTAAGAACTTTGTTAAATATGAAGGAAATGCTGCTGGTAAAGCACTCGTTGCTGCTGGCCCGCAGGCATAATCGATCATTCCAACTGAATACAGATCGTAGATTTGACCGGGAGTGGATTTATCCGCTCCCGGTTTTATAATATCTGTAATACCTTAAAATCCTACTATAAAATATAAAAAATCTTTGGCTTGACTAACAGATGGTGCAAGGTGTATCCTTTCTGGGAAGTCAAGCGGAAGACCCGCAAGACTGTAAAAATTCTCTTTGCACTGCATTACATTCGAACAGGATGCGAGATCAACAGTACAAACTGAGCAGGCGACGCCATTCAGAAACAGAGTATTTATCTGAGGGCGTGGGGCCGGGCCGCAGGAAGCGGCAGCGGATATGGATTTGAACGCAAATTGTGAAACAATTGCATTCATGAATATGTAGTGAAGCGGAAGATGAGTATCCGCTTTACTTTCAGACATATCTGCGGGACAGTGTATGTTTCGCAGGTATGTCTTTTTTACTGCAAAAATATGGATGGAACAGAAGGTAGAAACTGGGAGATCCCTATGTAGATAAGAAAGAACACCGGCGGAAATCGCAGTTCAGCGAGTAGTGAAAGAACCGCCGGTTTTTTCACGGAAAATGTTGTGCCATAAGAAAGACCAGAATCATATGCTAATCAAAAGGAGGTCCTGTTTATGGAACACACAAAAAACGAAACGATTATACACGACACAGATAAAGAAAGCTCATGGGAACAGCAGACGGCGATGAAGGTGTCCGGGATCAGTATCCTGGTAAATCTGCTGTTATCCATATTTAAACTTATCGCCGGTATTGCGGCGCATTCCGGAGCGATGATTTCTGATGCGATCCATTCTGCATCCGATGTGGGAAGTACTTTTATTGTTATCATCGGTGTCCATCTTTCTGCAAAAAAATCGGACAAGGAGCATCAGTACGGACATGAGAGAATGGAGTGCGTTTCTTCCATTGTTCTTGCGGGGATGCTGCTTGTAACAGGTCTTGGCATCGGCATTACCGGTGTCCGTGATATTGTAAAAAGTACATCCGGCGGAACGATCGCCATCCCTGGAACCCTTGCGCTGATCGCGGCAGTGGTATCCATCGTGACAAAAGAGTGGATGTTCTGGTACACAAGAGGTGCTGCGAAGAAGATCAATTCCGGAGCACTGATGGCAGATGCATGGCATCACCGCTCTGATGCACTTTCCTCTATCGGAGCCTTTGTGGGTATCTTCGGAGCAAGACTGGGATACCCCATCCTGGATCCTGTTGCCAGTATCGTGATCTGCTTTATGATCGCCAAAGCTGCGATCGATATTTTCAGGGATGCTATTGACAAGATGGTAGATCACTCCTGTGATGCAAAAACCGAAGAATCGATGCGCCGTGAGATCCTCAAGGTGCCGGGCGTCAGAAGAGTGGATCTTCTTCGAACCCGCCTTTTCGGATCCAAAATGTACGTGGATATCGAGATCGCGGCGGCAGGAGAAATATCCCTCAACGATGCACATGATATTGCGGAAAATGTGCATCATACCATCGAAGATAAATTCAAAGACGTAAAGCACTGCATGGTGCATGTGAACCCCATCAATGGATAAAAAACAGGCCGCCGGAACGACAATGATAAGGTCGTTCCGGCGGCCTGTTCTTTGCATAGAGAAACACCCGGTAGGGGAGCTACCGGGTGTTTCGAGGGGAGTATAAATAATTAAATAAGGGGTTATGTAAAAAAAATTTTTGAAGGGTAAATTCTTTTTACAAGAATGATTATAATATAAACTGGAAAAAAAAGCAATATCATTTTGGCGAATAATCTCCAAACTTTTTGGGATACTATTTCCTGTAATAAAAAGCGGCAGAAAGCTTCAGAAAGCCGCAAAAATCAACTTCATCAGGAGGTAATTCAAATGGCGAAAAATTACGAAACAGACAGAAATGAGTCCAATTATGCGGGAAAAAATTACGGGGAAAGTGATTCCAGAAACTGCGGAAAAAACAGTTCCAGAAACAGCTCCAGAAATTCTTCTAAAAACAGTTCCAAAAACAGCTACGGCAACAGTTACGGAAACAAAACATCCGACGAGTACGATTCAGAGAAAGACAGAGAGTCCGACAGATACTAGATATTCAGGGTAAGTGATCCGGAAGATACTAGGCATAGGATCAATACGCAATAAGCAGAAGCACCATTTTTATGCGGTACAGGATCCATCAGTCAGTTGGCCGGATCATACAGAAAAAATCGGAAAAAAAGCGGGAAAAAGTCAGAGCTGGCTTTCTCCCGCTTCCATACATATAAGGGAACATTCCTACAGAAGCTTCCATATAATATAGCAAAAAGAGGAGAGATTTTTCCATGTTTCAGATCGAAACCATCTCTGCAAAAATGCTAGATTATTATGTGGAGCGCAGTGACGCGGTTATCATAGATCTCCGGGACCCGGTCTCCTACAAAAAGGGACATGTCCGGAACGCAGTAAACATTCCATACCATGAGCTGGAAGAATATCTTGAGAAAAAACAGGATCAGAGGTACCAGTTTCCAAAAGATAAGATCCTGATACTATACTGTGACCGCGGTGGTGCCAGCATGCAGGCCGCCCGGAGCCTGGCAAGAGCGGGCTGCCGCACCCGGTCTGTGATCGGCGGATTTGCAGCCTACAGAGGCCGGAATCTTGTAAGCGGATAAAACAGAGTAATAGATCAGAGGAAACGGGAAATCGCAGGGCGGCATCGAAACGGAATCACTGTTCGTTCCGTGACCAGCATCGAAGGGGATTACGAATGCATGACTGGCAATGGCTTGTGCTTGTATTTTAAAGGAAATCATGATAATGTAAAGAACAGGAATAAAAATGACACAAACCACAAGGAGAAAAGATTATGAAATATATGTTCGCGTCCGATGTACATGGTTCGGCATACTACTGCCGGAAAATGCTGGAAGCATATGACGAAGAGAAGGCGGAGAGACTGGTACTTCTGGGAGATCTGCTTTATCACGGTCCGAGAAATGACCTTCCGAAGGAATACGCACCGAAGGAAGTCATCCGCCTTTTAAATGAAAGAAAAAATCAGATCTACGCAGTACGCGGAAACTGTGAGGCAGAGGTAGACCAGATGGTCCTTGACTTCCCGGTGATGGCAGACTACTGCATTCTCGCCATCGATGGAAAAACTCTGTACGCCACACACGGTCACATCTACAACAAAGATAACCTTCCGCCAATGATGGACGGCGACATCCTGATCCACGGCCATACACATGTGCTGAAAGCAGAAAACATGGGAAATTATATCCTTCTGAACCCAGGTTCCGTATCCATTCCAAAGGAAGGCAACCCGCCAACCTACGCAATCCTTGAGAACAGAATTTTTACAATCAAAGACTTTGAAGGAAATACAGTACGGGAGATCACTTTATGAATCTGTGGGAATTAACAGCGCCCTGCCATTTCGGAACAGAGGCGGTACTGAAACGTGAAATACTGGACCTTGGTTATGAAGTGATCAAAGTGGAAGACGGAAGAGTAACTTTTGAGGCAGACGCCCAGGGTGTGGCAGACGCCAATCTGTTCCTCCGCACCACAGAACGCGTCCTTCTGAAAGTAGGCGAAGTAAAAGCCGAGACATTCGACGAACTTTTTGAGAAGACCAAGGCTCTCCCATGGGAGAATTACATACCGAAGAACGGTAAATTCTGGGTAGCCAAGGCAAACTCCATCAAGAGTAAACTTTTCAGCCCATCCGATATCCAGTCCATCATGAAAAAAGCCATCGTAGAACGTCTCAAAGGCATCTACGGAATTTCCTGGTTCCCGGAAGACGGTCCGGAATTCCCAATCCGTGTGGCATTTATGAAAGATGTGGCCCTGATCGGGATCGATACTTCCGGCGTATCTCTTCATAAGAGAGGATACCGCCAGATGACCGTGAAAGCACCCATCACAGAGACACTTGCCAGCGCACTTCTGATGCTGACCCCGTGGAAAAAAGACCGTATTCTCGTGGATCCTTTCTGCGGAAGTGGTACCTTTCCCATTGAGGCGGCAATGATGGCAGCGGATATGGCACCTGGAATGAACCGCCACTTCCTGGCTGAGAGCTGGGAACATCTCATCCCGAAGGAATGCTGGGAAGATGCAAGAGAAGAAGCCAGAGAGCGGATAAATTTTGATATTGAGACGGATATCCAGGGCTTTGACATCGATGCGGCAGCTATCAAGGCAGCACGGGCCAATGCAAAGATGGCAGGAGTGGACAAACTGATCCATTTTCAGCAGAGACCGGTCAGCGAACTCCGCCACTCCAAACCGTTTGGTTTTATTGTGACCAATCCGCCCTATGGTGAGCGAATCGAGGAAAAAGAGAATCTTCCGGCACTGTACCGTGAGATCGGCGAGAGCTATAAGCGCCTGGATCGCTGGTCCATGTATCTTATCACCGCCTATGACAAGGCAGAGAATGATATCGGCCGAAAAGCAGACAAGAACCGTAAGATCTATAACGGAATGATGAAAACCTACTATTACCAGTTCCTTGGACCACGTCCGCCGAAGAAAGGAAGTATAAAAGAATGAAAAAGATCATTTTTGCCACTGGAAACGAGGGGAAAATGAAGGAGATCCGAAGGATACTTGCGGATCCCCAGCTTGAGATCCTTTCCCTGAAAGATGCCGGAATCCATGCGGATATCGACGAAAATGGAAAAAGCTTCGAAGAAAATGCCATGATCAAAGCTGAGGCCATCTGCAAAATGACCGGTGAGATCGTTCTGGCAGATGATTCCGGCCTTGAGATCGACTATCTGAATAAAGAGCCGGGAATCTATTCCGCACGTTACATGGGAGAGGACACTTCCTACTACATCAAAAACGCGAACCTGATCGAACGTCTGGAAGGTGTACCGGATGAGAAACGTACCGCACGTTTTGTCTGTGCCATTGCGGCGGCTTTCCCGGATGGCAGAAGAGAGACGGTCCGTGCCACCATGGAGGGGCGCATTGGATACGAGGAAAAAGGCGAGAACGGTTTTGGCTATGACCCGATCTTTTATCTTCCGGAATATGGCTGCACTTCCGCAGAACTTTCCATGGAAGAAAAAAACAGGATCAGCCATCGCGGAAAAGCCCTTCGCCTTATAAAGGAAGAACTTGTATGAAGGTGCTGATCGTGAGCGATACCCACGGAAGAGATGAAAACCTGGAGATCGCAGTAAACCGGGAAGCTCCTTTTGACATGCTGGTGCATTGTGGAGACGTGGAAGGCAGAGAATTTTATATCGAAGCCCTCGCAGACTGTCCCTGCAGCATTGTATCCGGAAATAATGATTTTTTCTCCGATCTTCCAAGAGAAGATGTGATCGACATTGAAGGAAATAAGGTACTGGTGACACATGGTCACTATTATGGCGTGTCCATGGCTTTTGACCAGCTGGCAGATGCTGCAAAACAGCGTGGCTGCAATGCGGCATTTTTCGGACACATTCACGTGCCGGTCCTGGAAAAAGAAGACGGAATTCTTCTTGTAAACCCCGGAAGCCTGGCCTTCCCAAGGCAACGGGGCAGAAGACCCAGCTATGCAGTTCTGGAAACGGACGGAAACGGCGGGATGGATGTGGAGATCCGGTACTTATAAATAAGAAGTATTATATAGAAAAAAAGAAATGCCGCAGAGTTGTATACTCTGCGACAAACAAAAAGACGCCTGTACAATATTTACAGGCGTCATATGAACTAAAATTATTGGAATAAATATAGAAACTATATCATTTTATATAAGATCAGGCAAGTTTGGTTCTCGTTCGATAGCACTACTGTGCTAAGCATAAGCGAGCTATC